>NZ_JAZEWV010000037.1:0-67334 GCF_036353415.1 Actinacidiphila polyblastidii | reverse complement strand
GGGCTGGGCGGCGCCCGTCGGCGTGCCTGCGGCGGTGCCCGCTTCGACCGGGGCGGGCGCCGGGCTGACATGCGGGGTCCCGCACGGAAATGCGGCTCTGTGTCGCGGATGCGCCTGGAGGGCGGTGGCAACTCCTTTCGTCGGCATGGGCGGGGAGTGGCGGTGTGTATTCCATGATGCTGAGAAAAGGCGTTTTGCCTGACGGTATTTTCCGTGTTATCAGGCGCCTGGGCTCGGGCCCGGGGCAATCGGCGGGTCGTCATCGGGTCGCCGTACTCCATCCCACCATCGGCTGGAAACTCCGGTCCAGGGCCGCGCTCGGCGCGGTAGGTCAGGCGGTCCGCATGGTCCTCGGACAGTGGCCGGCGCGCTGGAGGGCCGCGGGCGGCCGTATCGCCGCGCTGTGATCGTGGCCTTCCCGGGGAAGTGCCTCCTGCGGAGTGTGTTCAAATTGTGTTCGAGTGGTGTGGGGGTTCGATCCGGGAGGTGGCCACTTGGAGATGCCTGTCCGGTGCCACTAAACCTTGACCGTTTGCCACTGAACTTTGACGACCGGTAGTTTCCTGACACCGATTCCTAATGTCGTTCGTCAAGGTTCGGTGCCCACCGGGGATGCCTCATAACGGTTCATAGTCGGCATATGGAGATCGGTAGTTGAGGTCGCGGACTGTGAGTTCAGGATTCCGGTACCTCGCCGAGAGTCGGTCGACCGTCTCCCGGATCACCGCATCCAGCCTGGCCAACGTCAGCGCGCTGCCCCGTTGCTCGTAGGTGAGCAGCTTGAGGATGTTCATCCAGTGGGAGCGGGCGGCGTCCGGTGCGACCGCGTTGAAGCCGACGAAGAGTTCGTAGTCCCGCCGCGGCTCGGAGACCACGCCGGCGAGGGGAACTCCGGCCAGGTCGTCGCCGGTCAGGGGTCGCCCAGTGGTGACGGCGGCTTCGTTGGACAACGCGTAAAATCTCAGGGCCAGCAGCGTCCTGCTCATGCCGTCGGCTGCCGGAGCGGTCATCCGCCAGACGGCATAGCCGTCCAGTCGGCGATCCCGTTGCCAGGACACCTGGTCGTGGACCTCGAACACCGTGTCGCCGTATGCAGCACAGGCGTTCCAGATCTCCTGGGGGGTTTCGACCGGATCCGGCATGGTTCCAATCCTTCCGCACGTGCCGGGATTCGCATACCAGCTGTGCGGAGGGACGCATAGCCGCAGGGGAGTCATGAGGCGACCGGTTCCGGTGGTGCGGGCTGGTAGCAGCGTTCGTCGCGGAGGAGGGCCCACAGGACGTTGACGCGACGGCGGGCGAGGGCGAGGACGGCCTGGGTGTGGCGCTTGCCCTCGGCTCGTTTGCGGTCGTAGAACTGGTGGGACTCATCGCACTTTCGGATGCTGAACGGTGCGGAGGTGTAAAAGACACGCTGAAGCTAGCGGCTGTATCGCTGGGGGCGCCGCAGGTTCCCGCTGATCTTGCCGGAGTCACGGGGGACCGGCGCGACTCCTCCAAAGCTGGCAAGCCGGTCAGAGGTGCCGAAGACGGTCATGTCACCGCCGGTCGCGGCCAGGAACTCGGCGCCAAGGATGATGCCCAGGCCGGGCATGCTGGTGATCACTTCGAAGTGGCGGTGGTCGCTAAACCGGGGCCTCGATGAGCTTGTCGATCTGGGCAACCTGCTGGTTGAAGGCCATCACCTCCTTCGCAAGCGTGTGCACCATCTGCGAGGTCAGCTTCTCGCCGGGCAGGCTGGTGTGCTGGCGTTCGGCGGCCTGGACGGCCGTCTCAGCGAGGTGATCGGCGTTGCGAACGCTGCGGTTGCGAAGCCACGTCTCCAGCCGCTTGCTGCCGAGCCGGCGAAGGGCAGCCGGGGTCTGGTAGCCGATCAGCAGGATGAGGGGGCCGGTGTTGGTGAGGTCGAGTGCCCGCTCCAGGCCGGGGAAGATGCCGGACAGTTGGGCCCGGAAACGGTTGACGGTGCGGGTGCGGTCAGCGACCAGGTCCATGCGTCGGCCAGTGAGTATCTTGAGGTCAGTGACGGTTTCGTCGCCGGTACGTATGGGGTGCAGATCACGTCGGATGCGGACTTGGTCGGCGATGACTGCGGCGTCCTTCGCGTCGGTCTTGCCCTCGCCGCGGTAGCTCTCGGAGGCACGGTGAATGGCCCGGCCGGAGATGTAGTGGACGGCCTGGTCGCGGTTGAACAAGATGGCGATGACCAGGGCGGCTCCGCCGTCGGCCAGGTCGATGCCCCAGGTCACCTCGTCGCCCAAGGCTCCTGCGACGCCACCCCGGCCAGGCCCTCCTCGCGCCACTGACGCCGCCAGCGTTCCACCGACCGCTCCGAGACACGCAACGCCGCAGCGATCTCCCGGTTCTTCCCGCCGGCCTCGAAGCCAGTCACAGCCTGAAGCCGGACCTGCTCTCGCGCGGCCCTCTCGGCGGCGGTCAATCCACCACCCTGCGGATATCTCACCTCACCAGGACTACCGAAGCCATCCGCACGTTGTCCGGCGGACAGCCCGACATCACCCGATCAAGTTCAGTAGCGCCTGGCCGGGGCCTGCATTCGTCCTCGACGGAAGCCCCACATCATCCGGCAGCGTGGCCGAGGTGAGGCTGGTCGACACGGAGTTCCTGCTCGCCCCGGGCGACCTCCTGCTGTTGTACACCGACGGCGCCATCGAGTCCCGCGCGAAAATGACCACGACTCCGCAACAGGTTCGGCCGATGTTCGGCGAAGCTGACCTCACTGAAGCGCTTGCGGCATGCGGCGGGCTGGACGCCGCCGCGACCGTCGCCCGCCTGTCCACCGTCCTTGCCACGCACAACCATGGCTGGGCCAGCGATGACACCGCACTGCTCGCTCTGCGAGTCCCCGACACCCGCTGACCTCTGACACGGTTGCTGCCCGGCCCGGATTGTGGACTCGCCCGCGCCGCCGACCGGGGGCTGACACGGACAAGGGACGCCAGGGAACCGGCTGGACCGAGACGCATGCCTACCGGCCGCCGTCCAGCGTGCTGGGCAAGCTCAGTGCGGGCTGTCCACCGAGCAGAGATCCCGCGGGCTGCCCTGGCCTTGGACGTGAGTCGGGCGGGGACCGAGTTCAGCGACATGCGTACGGTGACCTGCTTGCCCACGGCCCGTCGCGCGACGTGGAAGCCCCCGCACAGCGCGGCGACGATCTCCATGCCGTGCCGGCCCACGCGGGTCGGATCCGGATCCGCGGCTGCCACGGGGCTCGTGGAGGTGTCCCAGACGGTGATCTCCACTATGCCGCTTCCCAGTTCGAGGTCGAGGCCGCAGGGCCCGCCGGTGTGCTTCACGGCGTTGGTGACCAGCTCGCTGACCACCAGCTGCGCGGTTGCGATGACCTCGTCGGGACCTCCAGGCCGGTGGCCGGGGCCTGGTCGAGGAATGCCGCGGCGAGATGGCGGGCAGCCCCGATGGCTCCCGGCTCGCCGGCGTAGACCTCGCTGGTACGCACGTCATCATCTCCAGACCGACGGTCGACGTTGCCGGCTCCTGCCGTCGTATCGCACGGCACCCCGCCCCCATCGCATGCGTTCAGTGGGGTTCGCCGACACTGAGCAGAGCGAAGATGGCGCGGCCGGCTCAGGCGGCGACCACGGTGGTCCTGCGGTACCGGGCGGCGATCAGCAGGTAGCCGGCCGACACGACCGCCACCCCCTGGGCCACAGCGCTGATCTGCTTGTCGCCGAACCAGACCGGCTCGTACATGTCGGGCAGTGGCCCGAACGCGCCGACGTCGACATAGTGGTAGAGCAGCAGGGCCGCGAGGCCGCCTGCGGCTACGACCCAGGCGAAGCCGTCAACGAACGGGCGGCGCCAGACCAGGACGAGGAGGGCTGCCAGGGAGGCGAGAGCGGCTTCGGCACGGAAGAGGCCGCCCTGGCTGACGTTCGCGGCGACGGCGTCGTACTGGTCGGCGAGCTTGGCATGGATATACGCGTCCACCGCGAGACCCGCGGCGGTGACCAGACGGACTGAGGCGCTGAGCAGGGTGGCAGTGGACAGGGGCCGGGTCTTGGGCATGAGGTTTTCCTCTGCGGAGGCGGTGACATACCCGCGGATTCGTTGGGCGGCGCGGCCTCAGTTGACAGTCAGGGTTCCTTTCATGAACTGGTGGATCGTGCAGATGTAGCTGTAAGTGCCGGGTTTCTTGGGAGTGGTGAAGGTCGCCGACTTGCCGGGGGCGATGCTGCCGGTGTCGAACCGGCTTCCGTCGGTGGCGGTGTGAGCGGTGGAGTCCTGGTTCTTCACGGTGACGAGGACTCCGGGGTGCACGGTCAAGGTGGCGGGGCTGAAGGCGAAGCTGTTGATGACGATGGTCGAACCGCCGCCGACCGCACCGGGCGCGCTGGAGGACGCCGCAGCGGGAGTGGATCCGCTGCCGCCGCTGGAACTGGAACAACCGGTCAGGCCGATCAGTGCGCCGGCCAGGACGACACCGGCCAGATGACGGGGACGTATGGGGAGACGCGTGCGGGTCGTTGCTGGCTTCACGGGGGAGAACCTCACAGGAGAACAGACAGAAGAAGTGCACCGGGCGGCCCGTCGTGGGGTCGGGAAGCCCGGCACATTCAAGGGGGTCAGACCGTCAGCAGGGTGGGGCTGGCCGCCTTGTCGGTCGGAAGGAAGTCGGCCGGGACGGGGTATTGACCGAGGACGAAGTTGAGGATGGCGGCGTGCATGGCTTCGACGGGGGCGATGGAGGCGGCGGTGGCGATGCCGGCCGGGCTGGTGACGTTGTAGGTCGCGAAGAGGTAGGTCTGCGCGGCCTGGTCTTCGAGTTGCAGGGCGAGTTGAGCGACGTCGCCGACGGTGGCGGCCTTGCCGAGCGCGGCGAGGGTGGCGGGCTGGTTGGACAGGGGCACGTTGGTGATGGCGGGCTTACCGGCTCCGGTGAGGACCGCGTTCCATGCCTTGGCGTGGTCGGTGTGCTGGGCCATGGCGGTGGTGACGAAGGTGGCGACGGCCGGGGGGACCTTGCCGAGTTTGCCGGCCTTGGCGGCGGCCAGGGTGGCCTGGTAGGCGCCGACGGCCTGATTTTCCAGGGCCACCGCGAGAGCGACGACCTTCAGGTCCCCGGTGTACGTGCCGGCCGCGGACGCGGACGCTGACGCCGACGGCGTGGTCGAAGCGGCCTTGCCGGACGAGGCGGGCGTCTTCTTGTTGTTGCTGGAGCAGGCCGCCAGCGCGAGGCCGGCCGCCACACCGCCCGCGCCGAGCAGGAAGCGGCGGCGCCCCGGGTCGCGCGGCCCGTCGGCCGGGGCGGCGCGGCGGGAGCGGATGTCGTCGGTGAGATCGACCGCACTGGCCCGCATCGCGGGCAGCGTGTCGCGGTGGGCTGCTTCCATGTCGCGGGTGAGGCGGGCGAGTTGTTCCTCGCTGATGGGCAGTTCCCAGTCGTCGCGTGTCGCGGTCACTTCACGGCCCCTTCAGTGATCGGCGAAGCGCTCTTGGTCGGGTAGAAGGCGTCGGGGAATCCGACACTGCCCGCAGCGGCCGGCAGCTTGGCCGCATTGGTCGGGATGGCGATCAGATCGCCCAGGTTCCCCGCGAGCAGGGCCTGCACGGCCAGCAGCGTGGCCCGGTGCTGGGCCTCCACCGGCGCGACGGAGGCGAACAGCTTGCGCAGTTCGGTACTGCTGACCTGGCCGACGTTCTTGGTATAGGTCTGTGCGGCCACGTCCTCCAGCGTGATGGCGAGCGCCACCACATCGGCGGGAGTCTTGATCGACGGCAGCGCCTTCTTGACCACGGCCGCGTACTTCGGGTCCGGCCCGGACTGAGCCTTGCCGCCGGCCTGGGCGGCGGCGGCGTTGAACGCCTGGGCGTGCGCCTGGTGCTGGGTGGTGGTCTTGGCGATGAACGCCGCGACCGTCTTGTTGCCGTCCTTGATGAACGGCAGCCCAGCCGCGGTCTGGTACACGCTGATCGCCAGGTTCTCGATCGACGCGGCCGTCTGCAGCGCCTTGACGTCGTCACTCGATGTGGCCGCGACCGCCCGCAAGGACGTCAGTACAGCCGCCGAACCGGCCGCGCCCGCGACTACTCCGCCGCGCTGCCACCACCGCCGCGACGACTGCTCCCGGGTGACCTCGGTGAAGTCACCCAACGCCTCCGCCGTGATCCGCACCGCGTCGCTGTTCAAGTCCTGGGACTGCTCGGTCAGTTCTTCGAGCAGTCGGGTGTCGATGCGCTCTCCGCCCATCACGCCCCATCTCTCCACGTGCCCGCCCGGATGAGGAGCACTTACGCAGGCTCTTCGTCGTCACCGGCCCCGCGGATTGGTCACCGGCCCGGTAGACCACACTCGCCCCTGGCGTCGCCGACTTCACCGTCGCACCAATCCGAACGTGTGCCCGGTCCGAATACCCCGTCGAGAGTCCCTCTCCTGCTGGTGAGCCTGGCCTCGCGGCCGACTCGGCAGTAAACGCGAATGAAGGGCAGATCAGCATGCGATCCACCAAGACACGTGTCCTGACGGCGATAGCCGTAGCCGCAACACCTTTGGCGCTTCCGGCGGCAGCGTGGGCGGCCCCGGCCTCGACAGACGTCCCGTGGGTCACCTACCAGGCCTCGTTGGACCGGATCACCGCCAACCATGTGACCGGAAGCGGCAAGGCCATGGTCCAACTGTCGGGCAACACCGCGAAGATCACCGTCACCGCTAGCGGGCTGGTTGGCGGCGCCTCGCCGCACGCGATGCACATCCACGTCGGCGGCGGTGGCGTCTGTCCCAAGCCGTCGGAGGCCAAGGACCACAACGGGCACGCCTCCATCAACGTCGCCGACGCCATGAAGGACTACGGCATGATCGGCACGTCGCTGACCACCAGCGGCGACAGCACGCCCAACAGCGCGCTCGCGGTGACCCGCTTCCCGTCCGGCTCCACGGTCGACTACAGCCGCACGCTGGAGGTCACCGACGACGTCGCCGCCAACCTCAAGTCCGGCAAGGCCGTTCTGGTCATCCACGGCATCGACTACAACGGCAACGGCAAGTACGACAGTGTGCTCGGCGCCAGCGAACTCGACAAGAAGCTGCCCGCCGAGGCCACCGACCCGGCGCTGTGCGGCGCGTTCACCACCTCGCAGATGGCCTCCATGCCCAACGGCGCCGCGGACACCGGCGACGGCGCCACCCAGGCGCACGGCACGAACACCGGCATGGTCGCGGGCGGCAGCGCCGCCGCACTGATCGGCCTGGGCGCCGGCGGCTACGCCCTGCGCCGCCGGAGCGCCACCGCCCGATGACCACCACCGTACCCCGCGCGGGCCACCCCACACGACGGACGGCAGTCGTACTCGTCGTGCTCGCGGTGGCCTGCATGGCCGCCGGCACCACCGCCATCCTGGCCGGGACAAGCGGCGGCGGCACGCCCCCGCCGCAACCCGGCCCCGCCGCGATGGGACAGATGCCCGACCACATGGCGGGCTCCGCGATGCCCGCTCCACCTGTCACGTCCTCGTCGCCCCAGGCCGCGCCTTCCGGCACCCCCGCGCTGCCCGCCTCCCGCCCGACGAGGCTCGACATCCCGGCCATCGGCGTCCACACCGACCTGCTGGACCTGGGCCTCAACGAGGACGGGTCGCTCGAAGTCCCCGGCAAGCCGCTCCAGGCCGGCTGGTTCCACGGTTCGCCGACCCCCGGCCAGACCGGACCCGCGGTCATCCTCGGCCACGTCGACTCCTACGCCACTGGCCCGGCCGTCTTCTACCGGCTGGGCGCGATGAAGCCCCACCAGCAGATCCGCGTCACCCGCGTCGACCGCACGACCGCTGTCTTCACGGTCGACGCCGTCCGCTCGTATCCGAAGAAGACCTTCCCCACCCTCGACGTCTACGGCAACACCCCCGACCCCGAACTCCGCCTGATCACCTGCTCCGACTGGAACCCCCACACCCACAGCTACCAGGGCAACACCATCGTCTACGCCCACCTCACCACCTAGTACTCCAGTCATACTTCGCGATCTGCTTGTATAGCCTGCTGGGGTGTCGGTCTCAGCCGAATCGTGGGGTGGGGAGATGAACGAGCGCGCGGTCGTGCTGAACCAGCTCGCACAGGGCATGCGTCCGCTCGGACGCGGTGTCGAGTGGTTCGAGAACCTCGCAGCCCGCGAGCAGTTCGAGGTCCTGCGGGACCTGAGCGAGTTCTGCATCCAGGCCCGCGCGACGGTGGAAGACGGGCCTGAGAGCGTGCGTCAGGCCGGCATCCGGCCGACGCATACCCCGGCGGTTCTGATCGCACGCGGTCAGCTGCCCGGACAGCTGACAAAGATCATCAGTCTGCCTCAGGAGGAGCGTGTGAAAGCGTTCCGTCTGCTGGTCGCCCTGCTCGGGGTGGCCGACAAGCGCCGCCGAGAGCGATTCTGTGCTGACGGGTGTACCCACGCCTGGCACCAGTTGGCGACTGGGTCCGATACGGAAGCGGCCACTGCGTGATCATCAGAGGTTGTGTGGACTCCTGAAGATAGCGCGGTGGCCGCAGGCCAAAGCGTAGACGCTGCCCGCTGGCGGGCGATGTTCGACCAGGCCATGGCCCGCATCGCGGGCCGGTTCCGGCGCGTTGAACCCCGGGCGACGGCACGGGCGTTCGTGCTCGGACTGCTGTCCGGCGCCGAACGCAAGAACTGCTGGCAGTTGGCCGAGCAGGCCGGACACAACCGTCCCGGTGCGATGCAGCGACTCCTGCGAAGCGCACGCTGGGACGTCGACGAAGTGCGTGACGAGGTCCGCTCCTACGTCCTGGAGCACCTCGGCGGCGACGGGGTGCTGATCGTGGACGAGACAGGGTTCCTGAAGAAGGGCGACCGCTCGGCGGGCGTCCAGCGGCAGTACACCGGCACAGCGGGAAGAATCGAGAATGCCCAGGTCGGAGTATTCCTCGCCTATGCCTCCGAGCAAGGAAGGGCACTGATCGACCGTCGGCTCTACCTGCCCGAGCGCACCTGGTGCGAGGATCCCGAGCGCCGTTCGGGCTCCGGTATACCCGAGACCGTCGAGTTCGCGACCAAGCCCCGCCTCGCCCTGCAGATGATCGAAGCTGCCCTGGACACAGGATGCCGCACCTCCTGGGTGACCGGCGACGAGGTCTACGGCCAGGATCCCCAGCTTCGCGCCGCACTGGAGGCACGCGGGGTCGGCTACGTCCTGGCGGTCGCCTGCACTACACGGGTGCGCATCAACGAGGACCGCACCGTCGTTCAGGCCGTCGCCGCGGCCGCCACCCTGCCGCCGGACGCCTGGCACCGACAGAGCGCCGGCGCCGGGGCCAAGGGTCCGCGCTACTACGACTGGGCCTGGGTGCAGATCGGCGCGGACCACAACCGGTGTCTGCTGATCCGCCGCAACCCCGCAACCGGCGAGCTCGCCTTCTATCTCTGCTGGTCCCCGGGAGCGGTCGCCCTGTCAGCGCTGGTGCGCGTCGCCGGGATCAGGTGGTGCATAGAGGAGTGCTTCCAGGCCGCGAAAGGCCAGGTTGGCCTCGACCACTACCAGGTTCGCCACTGGATCTCATGGCACCGCCACATCACACTCGCCATGCTCGCACTGGCCTTCCTCACCGCTGTCGCCGTGAGCACGAAGCCCACCAGAAGCACGGATCCGAACCGTCCCGTCCGGAGCAGCGACCCGATCCACCTGACCATCCCGGAGATCCGCCACTTGTTCGGTTCCCTCCTCAAGCGGCCGGCCTCATCCGTGAAATCGCTGCTGGCCTGGTCAATCTGGCGCAGATGCCACCAAGCGCACGCCAGAAGCTGCCACTACCGGCGGCGCCTCGCGACGAGCTCGCCCATCTAGATCACGAAGTCGAACTGGAGTACTAGGCGGGGAGAGCTGCGGGCGAGGAGAACAGTGAAGCCAGTGTCGCCGGGGTGCCGGGCGGGTGGCCTTGTGCCGGCCGGCGCGGGCCTGGAGGCGCGGCGTCTCCGGGCCTGGGGCCATGCGGCCCGAATCAGCGCTGCGAGCTCCGGCGCTTGCGCGGCTTCCCAGGGCAGGCCGGCTCGGGACGGCGGCAGTCCTGTCGGGATGAGCCCGGCAGGCCGGGGTACGCATACCAGCGCTGCGGGAGCGTAAGCGTCCGGCACCGATGCCGAGTGAGCGCGCTCCAAACCCCTCGGCGGAAGCGACCGGCGCCCCGGGGTGCTGCCCGCGTGGCTCGGCCGCACCAACCGCCAGTACACCCCGTACTGGTCGGTGCTGGTCTACCTCGCAGCCGCTGCCGTCATCATCCTGGCAGCCGCCGGAAAGGAGCAGAAACTCGTCCTGTTCTATGCCGTCTCGGTCTTCGTCAGCTTCCTCATCGGACTCATCGCCATGACCCACTTTGCCCGCACCGAACACCACCGTGCGCTGGCCGCCCTCAACGCCATCGCCGCAACCGCCGTCGCTTTCACCCTGGTCGTCAACCTCGCCCGCGGCTGGCCGCTGCTGTCCCTGGCCGCCACCTTCCTGATCGCCGCAGCCCTCCGCCTGCGCTGGACCCGCGCCGGACGCCCCAGCGGCCTCGAAGACATCGAAACCCACGCCGAAACCGACTGACACCCCCGGGCGCGCGCCGACCCTGACAGCCCATCCGGAGGCCCCGGTTGAACATCAGTGGAAACGGCCAGGAAGCAGTGGTAGAGGACAACCATGAGCGGCGGCGGTCCACAGCGGCTTGCTGCTAACGGCTGCCTGATTGATCCCCGAGGCCGGAGTCGGACAGCATTCGCTCAAATGGATCATTCGTCGCCGACTCGCCCGAGATGCGGGCGGTGAGTGGATGCTCCATGAGAAGAGGGGAGTTAGCAGCCTCAGACGTCACCGGGATCTCGACGGATCCCTTTGCTCAGGGGCGGCCAACGAATCCTGGGCTCACTCCGCCCGGATCCCAATGTTGCCGCAGCAACCAGTCCTCACGAAGCCACGGACCCTCAACGACGCAGAGCGGTCTGGATCAGCCATGTCCCGGGGAACTAAGGTCACTCGATCACAGACTCCTGCCAGGACCGAGGGCCTCCACGTGCCGGGCCGCGATATGGCGAGCTCTTGTCGTGACCCTACGAAATTTCGTCCGGCGCGAAGCCAGTTGTCCAGGAGTAACGACCCTCGTGGCCTTGTGTGTTTGCGGCGTTCATCGCAGGTCGCGGGGTTGCTCATGAGGACCGCAGCCGGCGGGTGAATACCGTCCCGGAGCTTCCTGGGCGAAGAGGAACGCCGGTCGTCACTCAACGACCGGTGCTTGACCTGCGGAATTGGCTGTGCCGAGTGCGCTCGCCGTTGGTTTGTATGGTTCTCTCGCCGAAAAGAGCAAAGGTGATAAGACCGTGTGCGTTTTCGCAGGAACAAACAAGGCTCTGACCGGCATTTCTGCTGGTAAGAGCCTTGTTTCCGGAGTGCCCCCGGCGGGATTCGAACCTGCGCACACGGCTCCGGAGCGTGGCTTTTGCATGAGTTTCCGCAGGTCAGAGCGTTCTCTGACGCTTTGTCATGCATTCCGCGCCACAAATACGCCACGTGCTCCGACGTTGAACCTGATCTTCCGTCAGGTAGCTCTCTTCCGATGGTCCCGGGTCATGTATACCCGGCCGCCGCCCTGGAAGTCTCGCCTTTGCAGTCGATGTGAGGCAACGCGGAGCGGCCCCCAGGCAAGGGCGATCACACGGTGTGACGTCCCTGGCCTCCCGTGGAGCGTCTACCTGGGCTGATGCATGCCTGAGGCCCCTGCGAAGGGAGTGCGGTTGGCGCTTTCGCGCCGGTGTGTGCTTCTGCGCGCCCGAGGGAGCGGGGGCGTGGGTGGGCAGTCCTTTCTTCTCGACGTGAGGGGAATGGCATGGTGCAGCAGCTGGTGCAGGGTGGGATATCGGCGACGGGTGGCGGTCTGGTGATCGGCCGGCAGCGGGGGCGGGAGTTCCGGCATGACGCCCCGGTGGAGCGGGGCCGGGGTGTGGCGTCGGTGGCGGGGGAGTTCGGTGCGGAGCTGGCGCGGGCGCTGCGGGCGAGCCTGTTGCCGGCCGGTCAGGGTGTGTACGGGTTGCGGGGGCCGTCGGACCTGACGTGGTATGCGTTCGCCACCGCTTACGCCCGGGATCGGTGGGTGGGGCGGGCGGCGACCACGCGGAACAGCACGAGTGAGGCGTTGACGCTGGTGACCCGGTCGATGCTGTGGGGCATTCCCGGTCGGCCGGGCGAGACAGTGCTGCACCGTGCGCTGCGCTCGTGGGCGTTCGTGGTGCCTGGGGCGGAGGCGCGGGAGATACCGGCGCAGGACCGGCTGGTGCTGGCGTGAGTGGCGAAGGCGTCCCGGCCGCTGATCGACCTGTATGACCCGGCCGTCGCCCGCGGTGTGCTCGAGGCGCTGTCGCTGAAGCGCGACGGAGGTCCCGCGGCGCCGGACACGGTGAGCCGCAAGCGCCGGATACTGGTGAACGCCCTGTATCACGCGATCGAGCAGTGGGAGCTGGGCAGCAACCCGCTGGACCGGACCCGGTGGCGGGTACCGAAGCAGGCCAGTGCGGTCGACCCGCGGGTGGTGGTCAATCCCCAGCAGGCCCGGGATCTGCTGGCCGCACTGTCCTACGTCGGCGGGTTCAAGCGGGCCCGGGGGCGCCGACTGGTCGGACTGTTCGCCGGCATGTACTACGCGGGGCTGCGACCGGAGGAAGCCGTCGCGGTGACCCTGGCGGACTGCACCTTGCCCGTCAGCGGCTGGGGTCGTCTGGTTCTGCACCGTACCCGTCCGCAGGCGGGCAAAAGGTGGACCGACAGCGGCGAGATGCACGACGACCGCGGCCTGAAGAGCCGCCCGCCCGGAGAGGTTCGCATCGTCCCCCTGCCACCCCACCTGGTCGCCATCTGGCGCGACAGCGTCCGGACGTTCGGCACCGCACCCGACGGGCGGCTGTTCTTCACCGAACGCGGGACCATCCTGGGCTACACCACCATCCACCGCGCCTGGAAAGACGCCCGCGCCCTCGCCCTGTCACCCGAACTCGCCGCCACCCCGCTCGGCGAACGCCCCTACGACCTGCGCCACTCCGCCCTGTCGACCTGGCTCGCAGCAGGCGCCGACCCCGCCGAAGTCGCCCAACGCGCCCGCAACAGCGTCGAATTCCTCCTCACCCGCTACGCCAAATGCCTCTACGACCGCCAGTCCCTCACCAACCAGCGCATCGAAGATCTTCTCGAGGCTTATGACTCGCGCCCGGATCGTGCCGCAGGGTAAACGAGGTGGATGAGTTCCCCCGCTGAGCTGTGTCTTCGACAAATTGGTCTGCTCAATGCGCAGTGGCTCGACGCTTAGAGCGGCTGCTTTGGAGCGCGGGAGTCGGCCTCGGCCCAGGAGGGGACCGGCCAGGTGTGGACGTCGCCGAGGAAGAGCTGCAGGGGGCCGAGGAGCCGTCGAGCCAAGTTGGGTGGTAGCTCTTCGATAGCCAGGGCAGCGGCTGCGAAGACTGCCGTCTTCTGCTCGTCGGAGAAGGCTTCGATCCTTTTGCGTGGGACCGCACGGCTCGGCCAAAGGCTCCTTCGGCGTGTCCGATCAGCGCGGACCTCAATGCGGCTCTCGACGTGCTGCGACCGGCGGTCGTTGCGAGATCCTGGGCCTCGTACCAGGCGCGGTCCTGGTGGCCGGGTGGCCACCACGCCTGGTCGTAGGAACGGCGCATGGCAAGGATGTCCTGCTACGCGGACGACTCGTTGCGGGCGATGAGCGCAGCTGCTGCGCGGTCCTGCGGACCCAGCGCCCACCAGGCCGGCACCCGGCACCAGTTCTTCTGGTGCCGGTTCTGACCCTTGCGGTTCTCGTCGCGGGCGGAAACGAGGGTGAGGGTCCACAGTCCGAAGGGAACCTCCGTGACGAACGGCAAATAGGACGAGCCGGTAGCTTGAGGTGCGGCTCGATGCCACGGCTGCATGCGGCGGCGCAGTAGAACACCCGGCTCTTCCTCGATCGGGACCGTGAGCCTTTTCCAACCTGCTGAGGTGGGCGGCCGGTTGGCCTGGCGGGCCTTCTCGCCACGTCAGCCTGAGAGTGGAAAACCCTCAGTGCATCTCAGCGCGCTTTGTGTTCCCGGCGGTTCCATGCGCAGGTGCGTCCCGTCCCGGGCATCGTGGCGGGGTCGGCCTGCGAGGGGCTGAAGGGGCCCGTAGCCCCTGTGGTGGTACCGGGTTGCGCACCACGCCAGCTCGGTTTGCGGGGCTGCTCCTGGGGAGGAAGTGCGGGGTGGCCCCCCTTCCTCCTCGCTTCACCTCCACCCCGGCGGCCCGCCCGGGCTTGCGCCTCATGCAACGGTCTGCGGGGGCCGTGGACTCTTACGGTGTGAGGAGGTAAGCCATGAGAGGCACAGCAGGAGCGGCAGCAGGCACCGACGGGAATTCGGAGGATTTCCAGGCGTTCGTCGTAGGGCGGTGGTCCCGACTCATGCGGACCTCGTATCTCCTGACCGGAGAGCAGTACGCAGCGGAGGACCTCGTACAAGCATGCCTGGAGCGGACCTTCGTGGCGTGGCGGAAGGTGTCGCTGGCCCAGGACCCGGACGCCTACGTGCGACGCATCATGGTCAACGCACACGCGCGCAGGCACCGCATGGGAATCAAGGAGTACCTGTCCCTCAGCGGTGACCCCGATCACGAGCACGACCTGCCCGTGCTCGGCGACAGCATGGCACAGGCCGTCGAGCGCGCCGACTTGCTCGCGGCGCTGGCCCAACTCCCCCTGCGGCAGCGGCAAGCCGTCGTCCTGCGCTACTGGGAGGACCTGAGCGAGACGCAGGCCGCCGCCGCGATGGGGTGCTCCGTCGGCACCGTGAAGAGCAACGCAGCCAGAGGAATCACCCGGCTCCGGTCCGCCATCGGACTGACCCGCGCCGGCACGGACACCAGTCTCCCCCTACACGAAGGGCTCAGGTCATGACGGACACAGGAACCGACATCTCCGAGCTGCTCGCCGACGCCGCCCAGGGCGTGCATATCAAGCACGCGCCCGTCGAGGCGATCGTTGCGGGCGGCACGCGACGCAGAACCAGGCGCCGGGCCGCTGGGGCGGCCGTCGTCGCACTGGCCGTCGCCTGCACGGCCGGGATCCTGACGTCCGTCTCCCCGCACGCGGACTCCCGGACAGCATCCGTCGCCGCAGCGCCGGACGCGACGATCCGACCCCTCACGCAGACCATCGCCACCGGGGTGGTCGACGGGAAGCCCTGGACCCTCAGCATCGACATCTGGCAGCGCGCCGCCAATGCCGACGCAGCTGCCCGCGAGTGGAGCGCGACGCAGCAGGCCGAATACTCGGACCCCCAGCGCGCCGGCGGCAAGGGCGGCCAGCAACTCCTGCACACAGGCTGGTTCTTCGCCAACCTGCACATCGGCGACGGGCATGTGGACGTGACCGACGACGCATTGACCGCAACCGGAGACCGTGGCGTCGAGACCAGCTGGGGCAAGTTCACCTCGACCGGCACCCGCTGGTACGTCGTCGGAATGGCCGGACCCGCAGTCCAGACCGTCACCTGCACCTGGGACGACGGCCACAAAGCCACACCCACCCTGCAGACGGTCGCCGGCACCGACAACCGGTTCTTCGCGATCGACGCCCCCACCCCGAAGCCAAACGACGGCGTCCCCAACTGCACGGCGACCGGCTGACACCTCCACCCCCGCGTTACCGCCGCAGGACGTCACTGCGGCCGGGCAGACGGCACGGCGGGAAGAGACTCTCAGGCTGACGTGGCGAGATGGAGGGCGAGGACCGCCTGCACGATGGTGGTGATGCGGGTGGTGCCGCAGCGGAGTTTGCGTAGGAGCCGCCACTGCGTGAGGGTGGCCATGGCCTGTTCTCCGACGGCGCGGATGCGGGCGTGGGCGATGTTGACGGCCTTCTGGCCTGCGGAGAGCTTGTCCCAGCGCCCGCGGTAGGGGACGCGGACGGTGCCGCCCGCTCCTTGGTAGCCCTTGTCGGCGAAGCAGCGGATACCGGCTGTGGTCAGGGCGTCGACGATGCCGTGGGTGCGGGCGGCTTTGACGTCGTGGACGGCTCCGGGCAAGGCCGGTGAGGCCCACAGGAGCCGGCCGAACGGGTCCGTAATGACCTGCACGTTCATGCCGTGCTTCTTGTGCTTGCCGCTGTAGTAGGGGCGGTCGGCGGCGATCCGGTCGATCGGCAGGAGTGTGCCGTCCAGGATCGTGAACGCCTTGCGCGAGGCCGTGGCGACCGCCTGCTCGAGGGTCGGGGCGGTGGCCGCCAGGACGTCGACGGCCTCGGTGACGTAGCGGTGCGCGGTGGCCACGCCGACGTTGAAGGCGGCCGCCAGTCGGGTGTAGGTGTCGCCGCAGCGCAGATGGGCCAGGGCGAGCAGAGCCTGACGGCCCGTCGGCAACCGCCGCCACCTCGTCCCCAACCGCAGCCTGCGGGCCGCGAGCTGCCGCGAGAGGTAGCGCAGGGCCGAACTGGAGAGGTCGATCGCAGACCGGTAGACAATCATGCTGAAGCTCCTGGTGGATGACGGTGATCTTGGTCGTGAACCCGTCTACCAGGAGCTTCACTACGTTGTACAGGCCCGCCAGGCCAACCGGCCGCCCACCTCAGCAGGTTGGAAAAGGCTCCGTGCTTCCTCGTTCGGGTGAACGCGGCACCCTGAACCCATACGGACCGCAGAGAGGCACGAATAGGGGAGCGAGCAAGGTCTCTGAGGTCCTTGCCCCTTCACAGGAAGACCCTTCATGACGACAAGCACAACGCCGCCGCCCCGGACGAGCCGGTGGAAGTCGGCAGCCCTGCTCCTCACGCTGAGTACAGCGGTCGCCAGCACGGCGCTGGCCGGCCCCGGGTCGAGCGTCAGCCAGGCGTCCAGTCACCGTGAGGCGCCGCTGATCGCCTCCGACCCGCAGGTCGACAACACCGACCTGTACGCGTTCGCCAGCCCCGACAGGTCCGACACGGTCACGCTGGTCGCGAACTGGTACCCGTTCCAGGAGCCCAACGGCGGGCCGAACTTCTACCCGTTCGCCACCGACGCGCACTACGACATCAACATCGACAGCCAGGGCACCGGCAAGCCGGACCTGACCTACCGGTGGACGTTCCGCAACGAGGACCGCCGCGGCGAGAAGACGTTCCTGTACAACAACGGGGTCGTCAAGAACCTGCGGGACAAGACACTCCTCTTCCGCCAGCACTACACGCTGCAGGAGCTCCGTCCGGGCAAGCGCCCGGTCACGCTGGTCAAGGACGCGATCGCCGCGCCGTCCGACGTCGGCAAGGCGTCGATGCCCGACTATGGCAAACTGCGTGCGCAGGCCACCAGGAAGCTGGCGGGTGGCGGTCAGACCGTCGCCTCGCAGGCCGCCGACCCGTTCTTCCTCGACCTGCGGGTCTTCGACCTGCTCTACGGCGGGAATCTTAAGGAGAGCGGGCACAACACGCTCAACGGCTACAACGTCAACACCCTGGCCATCCAGATCCCGAAATCGAAACTGGCGTTCAAGGGCAATGCCAAGCGCAATCCGGTGATCGGAGTGTGGAGCACCACCGAGCGGCGCACCATGCAGCTCAGCCCCGGCAAGGCAAAGGCGACCGGCCCGTACGTCCAGGTGTCCCGTCTGGGCAACCCGCTGGTCAACGAGGCCGTGGTGCCCGCGGGTCTGAAGAACGCCTTCAACGCGCTGCCGCCGTCGGCCGACCACAAGCAGCCCAAGGTCGTCGCGAAGGTCCTCAACCCCGAGCTTCCCAAGCTCATCCAGTCGATCTACGGCATCAAGGCCCCCGCCACCCCGCGCAAGGACCTCCAGGAGATCTTCCTGACCGGCATCACGAAGGCCGCCGAGGGCCCGCTGGCCGTCGACCTGAACTCGCAGCTGATGAACCGTGACATCAACAAGAAGCGATTCGTCCCGGCCGAAGAACTGCGGCTGAACATGTCCACCCCCCTCACCGCCAAGCCCGACCGGCTCGGCGTCCTCAACGGCGACTTCCAAGGCTTCCCCAACGGCCGCCGCATGAGCGACGACGTGGTCGACATCGCCATCCAGGCACTGGAGGGCGCAACCCCTGGCCACCTGGTGCAGGCCCTGGCCGCCGGGGACGGCGTCAACGGTCCCGGCCGCGCCTACCTGGCCCACTTCCCCTACATCGCGCTGCCCTACACCGGGTCGGTGAACCAGGCCGGCTGAACGGACCGCCGGCGCGGGCGGATCCCCTGCGGTCCGCGCCGGCCCCCAGGCACTGCCCCGTTCGTGATGTCCTCCACGCCACCAGAAAGTCGCCGATGCGCCGTCTTGCGCTGATCGCCGCCGCAGCCGTTCTGTGCGCCGGCCTCACCGGGTTCGCCACCCTGGAACACACCGGCAGCCCGGCATCCGCGCCCACCCCAGCCACAGGACCACACCAAGGCCAGGGATCCTCGTCGCCGAGCATCAACGCCGTGGTCGACAAACTTCAGGCCACACTGCGGCAACAGCCCTCCGACGCAGCCTCCTGGGCCCAGCTCGGATCCGCATACGTGGAACAGGCGCGGCTGAACGTCGATCCCGCCCTTTACCCCAAAGCGGAGCGGGCACTGCGCCGCTCGCTGTCACTGCAGCCGCAGGCGAACACCGCCGCACAGACCGGCATGGCCGGACTGGCCAACGCCCGCCACCAGTTCGCCCTCGCCCGGACCTGGGCACGCAGGGCCGTCGCAGACGATCCCTACGCGTGGGCCGCCTATGGTGCGCTCAACGACGCGCTCACCCAGCTCGGGGACGACCAGGGCGCGCAGGACGCCGTGCAGAGGATGCTCGACCTGCACCCCTCCACCGCCTCCTTCACCCGCGCCTCCTACACCCTCGAACTCCACGGCCGCACCACCGAGGCCGCCGCGGCCCTCCGGCACGCGCTGGAGGACGCCTCCAACCCCGCCGACGAAGCCTTCTGCCAGCACTACCTGGGCGAACTCGCCTTCAACACCGGCCATCCGCGGCAGGCGCTGGACCACTACCGCGCAGCACTCACGCTCGACCCCGGCTACACCGCGTCCCTGGCCGGAGCCGCCCGCGCCGAAGCCGCGCTCGGTCAGACCCGCCAGGCCGCCACCGACTACCAGAAGGCCATCGACCGCGTGCCCCAGCCCCAGTACGTGCTGGAGTTCGGGGAACTGCTCGAATCGCTCGGCCGTCAGTCCGAGGCACGATCGCAGTACGCCGTCCTCCAAGCGGAGCAGAAGCTCTTCGCCGCCAACGGGGTCGTCGACGACCTGAACCTCGGGCAGTACCAGGCCGACCACGGAAGTCCGGCGCTCGCGGTGACGCTGCTGACCGCCGAATGGCACCGCCGTCACAGCGTCCTGGTCGCCGACGCCCTCAGCTGGGCCCTACACCGCGCGGGCCGCGACACCGAGGCACTCCCGCTGGCGCGCCAGGCCGACCGGCTCGGCTGGCGTGACGCCCTGCTGCGCTACCACCGCGGCGTGATCGAACAGTCCCTCGGTGAGACAGACGCCGCCCGCACCGACCTGACCGGAGCCCTGACGGCCAATCCGGGCTTCTCCCCGCTGTACGCACCCGACGCCCGTAAACGTCTGGCCGACCTCCGAGGACAGGGATGATCTTTTTCGGACACCGCCCCGGGGCCCGGCTGTTGCGCCGGGGAGCCCCCGTCCTCATCGGCGTCTGGGCGGCCCTGGTCCTGGCGGTTCCGGCCGCGAGTGCACATCCGCTGGGGAACTTCACCGTCAACCGCTACGACGGCCTCACGCTGTACCGCGACCGTGTGGAGGACCTGGTCGTGGTGGACACCGCGGAAATTCCCACGCTGCAGGCCAAACCGGCGCTGGACACCGATCATGACGGCGAGCTCAGCCCGGCAGAGACCGCCTCCTACGCCAAGGCCGCGTGCGGCGCCCTCGCCAGCCGCGTGACGGCGTCCGCCACACCGGGCACCAGCCCGACCGCGGCACCATCCCGCCTGCACCTGCGAGCACACAGCAGCGCCTACCGTCTCGTGAGCGGCCAGGCCGGTCTGGACACCGGGCGCCTGGAATGCGGGCTGTCTGCGCCCGCGGATCTCGGAGCCCACGGAACACTCCACCTGACCACCGGCGTCGACACCAGCCGTATCGGCTGGCACGAGATCACGGCCCGCGCGGACGGGATCACCATCGGAACCTCGGACGTGCCGTCGGCGTCGGTATCCCGGGAACTGCGAGCCTATCCCGCCGACCTGCTGGCCGATCCCCTCGACGCCCGCCACACCACCGTCATCCTCGGCGCGGGCAGCGGCTCCGCGGCCGTCACCGCGCCCGGCAGCAACTGGCCGGCCTCCTGGTACGCCGCACTGGACCGCCACCTGGGTGCCCTGACCGACCACCAGCGGCTCACCGTACCCGTAGGCCTGCTCGCCATCGCCATGGCACTCGTCCTTGGCGCCGGCCACGCCATGCTCCCCGGACACGGCAAGACCATCATGGCCGCCTATCTCGCAGGACGCCGAGGCCGCCCCCGTGACGCCGTCACCGTCGCGGGCACCGTCACCCTCACACACACCGCCTCCGTCCTTATGCTGGGCATCGCGCTGAGCGTGTCCTCCGCGCTCGTCGGCGAAGACGTACTGACCTGGCTCGGCACAGCCAGCGGCATCATGATCTCCGCAGCAGGGCTGTGGCTCCTGCCCGCCGCGCTGCGCACCGTGCGCGCCCACCCCGGAACGGCCCCTGCACACGAACACGGCCATCACGATCACAGCCACGGTCCCGTCCCGCGGGGCCATACGCACCACGGGCACGGGCACGACCTCGGCGCCGGACACCCACACGATCATGAACCGTCGGCAGCACCCGCGCACCCGGTCGGCCAGGCAGCCGTGCACCACGGCGCACCTTCGCCGCACACCTCCGTCGGTCTCGTCGCCGGCCCCGTACCCGCTGACCTGTTGTCGGCCGCGGGCACCGTCCTGGCCGTCCCGTCCCGTCCCGCGCTCCCGCACGCCGGATCCGCCCCGGACCACCACCACGACAGACCAGGCCACACCCACGGACTCCTCGGCCACCACCGGCACGGCCCCGCGAAGACGCCGGGCAGGAGCGGCCTGATCGGCATCGGCATCGCGGGCGGTCTCGTCCCCAGCCCCTCCGCCCTCGTGGTCCTCCTGGGATCCATCGCACTCGGGCGCACCGGCTTCGGCGTCATGCTCGTGGTCTGCTACGGGCTCGGCATGGCCGCCACCCTCGCCGCCGCGGGCCTGCTGCTCCTCAAACTCCGCAACAACCTCCCCTCCCTCAAAGGCACCCGCGCAGCCGCTCTCCCGGCCTGGGGTGCCAGGATCACGCCCCTGGGAACGGCACTTCTCATCCTGAGCGTAGGAGTCGGAACAGTGCTGCGCGCCATGCCCCTGTAAGCCGCCTGCCCTGGCGAGCCCTGGCCCGCACGGGCAGCCCCGAAGATACAGGACACCACATGAATTCACTCACCCGCAGCCTGAGCGCCCTGGCTCTCGTGGTAACCGCCCAAACGCTCACCGCGTGTTCGGCCTCCGGTCCAGCGACCGGAGCGCTCAACACCACCCACGACCGCGGACAAACACATTGCCGCACGCACCAACACCTCATGCCCGGCCACGACTACACCGCAGGCAAGAACGGCAAAACCCTCGCCGTACTCGAAATGATGAAGTACTACACCGCCGAGGCCGACTTCCCCTTCTGCGACGGGAAACCCGCAACAACGCAGGACGCTGCCTGGTCCCACCTCTACAATGACCTCGCACGCCCCTGACCTCTGCGCACACCACGGTATGCCTTGAACCGCCCCGGGTTCGGTAGAGATCTCAGTTTGTGGTTGTGAACTGGGGTTTCGTGGTGGTGAGGTAGTAGTTGGTCTCGTATTCGGCGGGTGGGATGTGCCCTATTTCACCGTGGAGACGGCGGTGGCAGTACCAGTCAACCCATTCAGCGGTGGCCAGCTCGACCTGGGAGATCGTCCTCCAGGGGCGGCCCGGTTTGATCAGCTCTGTATAGAGGCTCCATCGTATGGGCACTGGTGAGTCCGTGCATGGCGGAGAGGAAGATCTTGCCGAATATGTGGGCCAGGAAAGCGGATCAAGCTCTGTGGGGGCTATGGGCGGGACAGTAATTTTTGCGACGGCTGTGGGCGCTATCATCGGCGTAGCAAGCACGCTCGTTGTCGACTGTATTCGGTGGCATCGCGAAAGATCCGAGCGGAATCGCACTGAACTGCGTGTGGCGTTCACGCAATATTTGACGGCCCTCACGTCAGCCCGGGATGCCTTCTCCCGTATTGAACTTTCCCCCGAACGCGTCGGCAGAGGGCACATCTCGGTCGGTGAGTACGGTGTGTATGGCGCGCAGCAGCAGTTGGAGTTGGTTGCATCGCAAGCGGTCGTAGACTTGGCTGGCCGGGCCACCCTCGCGCTACTCGACTTCCACGATGCCGTGGCCGCGGGGAACGCGCCGGAAACAACGGAATACCTCCAGGCATGGCGTGCGGTTCGCGAGACCCGCCGCGCATTGCTTGACTCGATGCGCACGCGTCTGCGTACTTGAGGACCGTAGTGGGGCCCATCCGCGCTTTTCTTTGGGCGCAATAACTCGCCGAACAGCCAAGCTTGGCTGCATGGCGTTATAGTGCCCGCTTGTATGGCGTGCATCCTCCCTTCCTCGTGCCTGGACCAGGCGAGGGTGTCGAGATCTGTCGGTCCTGGACTGGCACAATATGTCGGCACATGCCATGGAGTTTCGTGTGTGGTCCGAACCTCGACTCGACTGCACGACCCTTGGGCACCCCACCAGGCTGCTCTCGCCATGGCCGCTGCGCGGAATGCCACCTACCCTCACCAGTCGGCTGGTGCGGCTCGCGGGCGGTCGAGAAGAAGGCGCCGCAATTCGAAAATCGCTACGCCTTCGCCTGCGAGTCCTTCATGCTGGCAGGCATGCACCCTCGTGACCAAGAGATATGGCTGGCGATTGACCAGGGCAACTCGGTGCCCGCGGTGAGCTGGACTGGTCCCGATGTGCGATCGACTCCGTAAGCCTCAGGGCCACAAAGGGGGCCTCTGACGGGACCGAATCCGACCGATCGCGGCAAACTCGGATCGAAGATTCATCTGATCACCGACCGCAACGGATTGCCCCTGTCGCTCGGGATCTCAGGCGCCAACCTGCATGACAGCCAGGGTCTGCAGCCGTTCGTTCGCGGCATCCCGCCCATCCGTTCCCATCGCGGGCCGCGTCGCAGGCGGCCTGGAAAGCTGCACGGTGACAAGGGATACGACTACGACCACCTGCGCCGATGGCTTCGCACCCGCGGCATACGCCACCGCATTGCTCGTAAGGGCATCGAGTCCTCCCAGCGGCTCGGCCGTCACCGCTGGGTGGTTGAGAGAAGCGTCTCCTGGCTGGCCGGCTGCCGTCGGCTTCACCGCCGCTACGAACGCAAAGCCGAGCACTTCCTCGCCTTCGTGGGCATCGCGGCGTTACTCATCAACTACCGGCGCCTGGCTCGCTGAGCGGTGTCGTCCAGTGCCGTCAGTAGTAGAGATTGTCCAGCTCGTCAACGAAGCGGCGCAGTTCGGAGCGTCGTTGTCGAGACATGCCACGGATCATGGCTTCCAAGAAGTAGCGAGCCTCGAAGGGACTGCCACAGCACTCCCAGATGTCGCAGTTGGACTCAGCGTCCTGAGCCCAAAATCGTCGGTTCGGATTGCGTACGAACCGGCTCCAGACAATCGCTGCTGCGTACGTGGCACCCGGCCACAGGTACTTACGGCTGAGTTCGATCCTGACGACCTCAGCTGTGGCCATCGAGGACAAGCCCGGGAAAACGGGTCGCGGGATCGACGGCTGGCGCCGAAGTCGATGCTCGGCACGTAGACGCCCAGGCCGCCTACGCGGCACGAGCCTTTCGGTTGATGTCCATGGCCCAAATGCTCCTACATACCCCTGCCAGGAGGAACACGAACTGCAGCCCACCATAAGAAACGGCGTCTTAGGACCGGAAACACTCCCCGCGCGATGGCGACCTGGCGCAACCTCACCATCGGCACCCTCCGGCTGAAAGGCACAAAGAACATCGCAGCCGGACTCCGCCGCAACGCGCGCGACGCCCGCCGCCCCCTCGAACTTCTCGGCCTCGCGTGATCACAAACCGGACGCTCGCCGACTACGCCGAAGCCCTGGGTCCGCAAGCAGCCTGGGCGGCGGTACCAGGGAATGGCGAGGGCTAGCAGAATGCGTGAGCGGTGCGTGAGCGGACGGCATGGCAGAGCCTGGACCCAGCGGCACACCTGTCGGTGCGCCGAGCCCCTCACCAGGGCAGATAGGACCTGCCCCTACCAGGCAGCACACTCCGCCACGATCCTGCCGGCCCTCGTAATGCGTAGGTCTCAAGTCTGAGTTCGGACATCCTGCAGCTCGAGCCCGGCGGTCAGTTTCGAGGGCCGGTGCCTCAGAATTCGGATGACGTGACGGAACCCGGTTTGATGTTGCTCAGCGTCCCGGGAGGACGCGCTCCTATATCACGGATCGACGGTCTCGCCAAACCTGGCGATCTGCGGATGCTGAGTCTTCCCCGCCAGTAGTGGGCCCTACTGGGCCACTTGTAGGGAGGCGGGGGCTCGACATGCCTGCCGTTCAGGCAGCGATCACCTCGGAGACGTGCGATGGGTAATCAGAAAATGTCCGTCATCGAAGCTGCGTTCTTGAATGTTCAGGACGCGGCGAAGTACATGGGAATCTCAGCAAACACGCTCTACGTTTGGCGGCACCGGCGGCAAGGTCCTCCGAGTTTCCGGATGGGACCGGGAGGGCGGGTCATGTACCGCCGGGACCTCCTCGATGCCTGGTTGGACCGGCAGCAGCAGGACGATTCGCGTTCGAACCCTGTGCTCAGTCCCCTTGCCAGGGCCCCTCAGCCGCGTACTTCCCGCCGGTCGCGGTGAGCAGAGAAATAGATCGGGTATCTCGCTTGCATCCGGAATTTCGTGCGCACGAGAGTCGTCTGTGTGCTTGCACCTGGCGCAGGTTGCACCGACAGGACAGGGGAGGGCCGGGATGGCTGGATATATCGAGGACCGTTGGCTCAAGAAGCGGCCCAACAAGGAGACAGGGAAGCGGGACCGCACTTCCTTGTGGGGCAAGTGCACTCGCTATCGGGTGAAGGGAATACCCGGCGTCCGGGACCGGTCCTTCGAGACCGTGGCCGACGCCAAGGCATGGCTGGCGGAGACTCAGACCGACAAGCGCCGAGGGGACTTCGTTGACGCCCGGGATGGCGAGATCACCATGCGCGAGTACGTCGAGCGCCACTGGTGGCCGTCCCAGAGCCACCCTGCTCAGACACTGGAGAGCATGGAGTACCGGATCTGGGGCCATGTGCTGCCGCATCTCGGCGAATTGGCGCTCCGGGACATCGGCGTCGCCGAACTCCGTAAGTGGTCCGCGGATGTGCAGCGCGAGATCGGATCGGGAACGGCGTACACGGCATGGGTGTACCTGAAGGCGATCATGCAGGCGGCGGTCGAGGACAAGCGGCTCTTCCGCAATCCCTGCAAGGGCAACACCACCATCAGGCCGCCGAAGAAGCCCGAGCGCAAGGCACGTGCTTGGCAGCAGGACCGTGTCGACTCCGTTCGGCAGCACCTCGGCGCGCGGTACCGGATCGCGCTCGACCTCGGTGTCGGGTGCGGACTGCGGCAGGGGGAGACGTTCGCGTTCAGCCCCTGGGATGTCCACGAAGGTTACGTACACGTCGAGCGCCAGGTACTGATGCTCAAGTCACAGCTGTACTTCGGCCCGCCGAAGGGGCGGAAGGAGCGGGACGTACCGCTCACCCCCGCACTCGCGAAGCGGCTGCAAGCCCACCAGGAACGCTTCGTGCCGGTAGAGGTCACTCTGCCGTGGCTGGACCCGGAAGAGCCGGACCTTGCAAGGGATGCGCGTCGCAAGGTCACTGTTCCGTTGCTCGTCTCCACAACGCGCGGCGGCGCGGTCAACCGCACCACATGGAACACCAAGGCATGGAAACCGGCGCTTGCCGGCGCCGGGGTGATCGCGCCGCTGCCGAAGCGGGCGGAGGGCACCAGGCCGTCGCGGATCTGGGAGCCGAGCCGGGAGCACGGCTTCCACGTCCTGCGCCACACGTACGCCTCGGTGATGCTCGAAGCCGGTGAGTCGATCGTGTCGCTGGCGAACTGGCTGGGGCACTCCGACCCGGCGTTCACCCTCCGGACCTACACTCACTTCATGCCGCAGGCCGGCGCGCGAGGGCTGTCCGCCATCGAAGCCTGGCTGTCGGCTCCGACCCAGGACTGACCGGGCACCGAAGTCCCTGAGAAGTCCCAGGGACGTGAATCCGGCCGGAAAGCCGCGCAAAACAGCAGGTCAGGGCTTGATCAGCCCGGTAGCAGACGCATACCCGGCGTACAGCCCGACTCGTCTGCCGCCACCGCTCCGGCCCTGGTCAGAGCGGCGGTCCGCCTTGGCCCGCACCAGCGGGGTCGGCGGGCGGTGGTGATCCACTGGGTGCACTTGCCGTTGTTGGCGAGGGCCGGGTCAGGAGCGCGGCGAACGCGCTGGTGGGGCAGGCGAGCGCAGTCATCTCCGGGCAGGCCGCGGTGAGGAGGCTGAGCAGGGCGGCGACCTTGGTCCGCAGGTGCTCGGGGTGGGTGAGCAGGAGCCGGGCGAGGCGGCGTGGGGTCGTCACGGGACGGTCGCCTTCGGCACCGCCCTGGTCGAGGTAGCGGACCAGCAGGTTGGCACTGCCGGCGCAGCCGAGTTCCCTGATCTCGTGCAGGAGGCGGGTGACGGGCCCGCCGGGCTCGGCTGTGCGACGCGTGCGCACAGCACGGCCACAAAGGAGTCGACGCCACTCATGAAACATCAACGGCGCCCGTCACCTGCCGTCACCACCGACTGGGGACAGAGCCGCTCGTCGTACAGCCCCTGACAGAACCCGTAGGTGGCACCCCCACCCACGGACACGCCGAAGGCGCGTCCGAGATCGCTGCCGTCGGACGGCCGAGCAGACGTACCGCCGATGTCCGGTCAGCGGATGAAGGAGATCTCCGGATAGCTCTTGGACGGTCCGTCCAGCAGCGCGCTGTGCTTGCCGCGCAACTCCTGGTCGAAGAAGGCGGCGAGGTAGGCCGACTGGACCTTGACCGCTCGTTCGGGATCGATCGTCCCGAACTGCTTCTGCCGGTAGGCCTGGGAGAGCCCGAGCAGCCCCGCCTCCTGCGGCACCATCCACTCGTTGTCGCTGAACGACTGGTGCGCCGCCCCGTGGAGCTGGATGTCGACCCGATGTCCCTTCAGATGCGACCACAGCGTGCGCCACGACTCGTCGTTGTTCCGGTTGTGGGTGCCGGAGCTGAAGAGCATGAAGGGGCGGTCCAGGTCCTTGCTCGGCGCCGTCCCGAAGAACTGGCCGTCCAGGTCGGCGCCGGCGGCGATGCGGTGGTCGAGCTGCATGGAGGTGTCAACCGCGGCGCCCCCCAGCGACCAGCCGAACATCCCGATGCGGGACATGTCCACGGCCTTCGACAGCCCGGTGGGGAGTGTGGGGTGGCCGGGGTCCGGGTTGCCGCCCTTGCTGATCGTGCCGAGCTCGTCGATGACGAACCGGATGTCGGCCGCGCGCACCTTGAGCGTGTCGGAGGAGTGGGCGTCCGCCGGCATCTTGTTGACCTCGAGCCTGTTCCCCGGGAACTGCACCTCGTTGGCATCGTGGGTGTGGTCGACGGTGACGACGAGGTAGCCGCGGCTGGCGAGATCCTGGGCGAGCGCGGTGCCCATCGCACGGTCGGAGTGCAGCCCGGTCGAGTACAGCAGCACGGGCAGCCTGCCGAGCGTGGCGTTCACCGGGGCGAGCACGTGGCCCGCGGTCGTCGGCAGGGTGACCCGCTGCGGCGACAGTCCTCGCGTGGCGAGGAAGTGCGCGCCGGAGATCGAGGGCATCCACGGTGCCTGGTAGTGCCCGGACGTGCCGGTGGCCGGATACCAGAGCGACACCATCACCTCACGCGGCGTGCTGCGGGAGAGGTATGGATCCGTACGGGACTTGTCGACGAGGTGCAGACCGACCATGCCCACGCTGTGCTGCCCGGTCGGCGCGGGCATGGCGAGGTGCAGAAGGGGGGTGCCCATGGGGCCTGACGTGAATGCTTGAGGGCGGACGGCCTTGTGGTCCAGCGGTGCCTCGTCGTTCTCGGGCGCCCAAGGCGTCTTCGGGTCGGGCTGGTCCGGCGAGAACCCGGTTGCCGCAGGCTCGCCGGAGGTCTTCCCTGCGGCCATCGCCGGCGTCATCCCTGCACCCAGGGCGACGGCCAGCGCGCCCGCCGTGCCGACCGCTCTGGCGAGCCCTCTGCGACGGTGGCGCGGGCGGCGGTGTTTCATGGAACCCCCTCGTTTGTTCGGCGGTCGCGGAACAGGCGATCGAAACGCAGCCACCGTACCGCTGCGGCGTCCGATGGGCTGCGCGGAGGGCCAACCCGCCGGCAGCGCCTCGGGCGCGCTCCAGCCCCTGAGCCCCGACGCGGCACACGGCCGTCAGGTGGGCGGCCGACGTGACCGCTCCATCGAAGACGGGCCGCCGGCTATGTGACGCGCGCCATGTCCGACCGGGCTCCCGCGCCAGCCGGCAGCCGCCGCGCTCCGTCGGCCTGGGCTTTTTCTCTCACCACGCAGTACCGGCCTCTCCACAGGTCCCTTGTCGACAGGTTCAAACCCACCGGGCGAGATCGGGACGCTAATGTGATCATGGTTTAATCCTTATGCGCGTATAGTGCGGTGGTTGTCGCACCGCCCGGTCGCCACACCCCGAGAGGACCAGCCCTGGACACGGTCGACCGCGCGCCGCGCCGCCATCGCACGCGGCGACGCGCAGACATGCCTTTGCTCGGAGGTATCCGCCCTCCGATCGCCGCACTGCTCTGCCTGTTGATGGCCGTCGCCGGCGTCACCGTGCTCGCGTTGGAAACCACCGGCGGGCACGACGTGCCGCAGGCGACCCGAGAGGCGGAGCGGCAGATCGCCGCCGACGCCGCCGCCTCGGTCCGCACCTCCGTGGAGTCCGACGCCGACACGCTGCGTCGATCTGCACGGGCGTACACCCCGACAGCTCGCACCACCCCCGCGGACGCGCTCAAGGCGCTGTTCCCGGCCGACGGTCGTGCGCGCGGCGCCGGCCTGCTGGACCCGCGCGGCGGACACCAGCTGGCGGGCTTCGGCGAGCCACTGCCGCTCGCCGGCGTGGACGTGGTGTCCCAGGCCCGGGACAGCGACGGCGGCCCGATCGCCGCCCGGCTGACACGCGGGGCGAGCGCCGCGCCGCGGCTGCTGCTCTTCGCCCGGATCGAACTGCCCGTGCCCGCCGACCCGCAGGACGCGAACCAGGACCAGGGCCAGGACCTCAAGGACAGCGCTCCCACGACGCCGCGTCAGTGGCTGCTGGTGGTCTCCGAGACGCTCACCGTTCCCCCGGTGTACGGCGAGGGACGCGGCGTCAGCCTCATGGACGTCGACGGCCGCATCCTCGGCGGCACCCCCGGTGTCCCGGGAACTCCCGGCGCTGCGGGCACGACGGCCGGGTCCACCGGCGGATCCGGAGCCCGCGACCGGGCTCTGCCCGGCGTCGCGGTCGGCGCGGCGAACGCCGCCTCCCACCTGACCGAGGCGTCCGGCAGCCTGCTCGGCGACCGCGTCGGCCACCGGCGCACCGTGGCCGGCTGGGCCTCGGTCGCCCCGGCCGGCGGCAAGGGCGACACCTCCGACCTGGGCCTGACGGTGCTGACCCGACAGCAGGTCGCGGTGACCGCAGGCGAGTCCGACCCCCTGAAGGTCTCCCTGGAGGCCGCGGGCACCCTCGCGATCATCGCGCTGCTCATCCACCTGCTGCTGACCTTCGCCCTGCAGCGGCCGGTGCTGCGCCTGCACCTGTCCGCGACCCGGCTGGCCCGTGCTGTCTCCGACGGCCCGGACGGCCACCCCGCGGCCGACGACGACCTGCTGCGCCCGGTCCCCGTACCGGCCTTCGGCGAGACCGCCAGGATCGGGCGGGCGTTGGAGTCGATCCGCTGTCAGTTGCTCGGCGAGCGCGGCCCGGACAAGGCGCCCGGCAGGCTCGGCCTCGGCGGTCGCGCTCTGGTCGCGGTCTGCGCGCTGATGATCGCCGGCTGGTCGCTGCCGCTGCTCTTCCTGGCCAACCGGGCACACGCCTCCACCGTGATACCGCCCGCCATCGTCACTGACCAGCAGTCCCGTACGCTGGCCGCCGCCGACCGGGTCCGGCAGTCGCTCGGCCAGCGCTACAGCGACCTGACCTCGCTCGCGGCGAGCATCTCCGACCGCACCGCCGGGCGCGATCAGAAACCGCTGCGGCGGGCGCTGGACGAACACGACCAGTTCCGCTCCCTGTACGTGCTCAACCGTGACGGCGACATTCTGCTGCGGGTGGGCAGCAAGCCGCTGCGCACTATCACGCACACCCCGACGGGCAGCGGCATCACCAACGTCAACACCTCGGGGCGAATCCCCTCCATCGCCGCGTACGCGCAGATCCCACGGACCGCCGCCGCGGCGGTCACCGCGGACACACCGGTGGTGCTCTTCGGCGAGATAGACGTGCACGCGCTGGACCGCACCCTGTCCCGACCTGCCCTGGGGAAGGTATGGCTCACCGACCAGGAGCACAAGGTGCTCGCGGCGAACGTCGGCTTCCGCGCGTTCCAGGCGCTGCCCGAATCCCGCCTGACCGAGCTGGCCGCGCACACCGAGGGCACGGTGGGCACCTCGGGCAGCGCCCGCTCCGCGGTGCTGACCGCCAGCAGCGCACCAGTCGGCAGTTCCTCGGTGGCCTCGGCCGCGCCGCTCGCGCAGACCGGCCCGGCGGCAGGACTGGGCTGGCGGGTGGTCTCGGCGCGGCCCGCGGAGTCCTTGAGGCTGACCGCGTACGAGGTCCAGTGGCGCACCATGCTGGCCGGGCTGCTCGGTCTGACGGTGGGTGTCGCCTGCCTGGGCTGGCTGCACATCCTGGCGGTCAGGCCGCTGCGGGCGCTGGCCGACCTGGCCGAGCGGCTCGCGGCCGGCGATCGGCGGACCGTGCTCTACCCCGTCAACCACGACGAGGCGGGCTCGGTGACCCGCAGCCTCGAACTGCTGCGGCAGGCCCTGGTGGCGCGCGAACGCGCCGCTGCCGCCGCGCCTTTGGCCACCGCCCCCGCCCGAACCAGGACGCGCGAGTCCGCGCCGCGAACGTAGAAGAAGCGAATCGACGTGCTGTTCCTCTATCTGGTGCTGCTCATGAGCTGCTCCGTGCTGCTGGTCGCCGGGGTGCTCGAGCAGCGTCGCCACAACGCCTCGCTCGACCAGATACCCGCGCGGGTGCTGGTCAACGGCATCCGTGGCAAGAGCTCCATCACCCGGCTGTGCGCAGGCGCGCTGCGCGGCGGCGGACTGGTCACCGTCGCCAAGACCACCGGCACCGCGGCGCGGTTCATCCACCCGGACGCCACCGAGGAGCCGGTGTACCGGAAGTTCGGGCTGGCCAACGTCGTCGAGCAGATCGGCATCGTGCGGCGGGCGGCGACCTACCGGCCGGATGCCCTGGTCATCGAGTGCATGGCGGTGATGCCCGCGCTGCAGGAGATCAACCAGGAGAAGCTGATCCGCTCGACGATCGGCGTGCTGTGCAACGTCCGCGAAGACCACCTCGCCGAGATGGGGCCGACACTGGACGACGTGGCGCGCTCGCTGTCGCGTTCCATGCCGGTCGGGGGGATCTGCGTGACCGCCGAGCGGGACCGGCTGCACATCCTCCAGCAGGAGGCGGACAAGCGGAACTGCCGTCTGATCGCCGTCGATCCTGAGACGGTGAGCGACGCGGAGCTGCGCGGCTTCAGCTGGTTCACCTTCAAGGAGAACGTCGCCATCGCGCTGGCGGTCGCCGACCTGCTCGGCGTCGACCGGGACACCGCGCTTCGCGGCATGTGGGACGCGCCGCCCGATCCCGGTGTGCTCTCGGTGGAGCGCTACGTCACCCCCGACGGCAAGCACCTGCGGTTCGCCAACGTCTTCGCCGCCAACGACCCCGAGTCGACGCTCATGAACGTCCGTCAACTGGAGGACCTCGGCGCCATCCGGCGTCCGCTGAACGTGGTGATCAACTGCCGGCCCGACCGCGTGGAGCGCAACGCGCAGATGGGCGCGATCATCGCCGACCTCGACCCCCGTACGGTCTTCCTCATCGGTCACCCGACCAAGAGCGCCCGCGACGGGATAGCCGCCGGCTGGGCGGGGGAGGTGGTCGACCTCGGCGGCGACAGGCGCGACCCGCAGGAGCTGACCCGCGACCTGCTCGCCGCACTCGACCCCGACTCCTCGCTGGTGGCGGTCGGCAACATCCACGGCCAGGGCGAGCTGTTCCTGGAGTGCCTGTCGGAACTGCCCCTGGACGACACCGCCGAGCCGTTCGCCACCGTCCCGGGCGAGCGCCTCGGCCCCGAGGACACCCTGCAGATCGCGGTGGCCCGCCCGCCCGAGGCGGAACCGTACAGCTGGGTGGCGCCGCTCGACGGCCCGGCCATGCACAGCGGCAACACCGGTCAGATCCCGCGCATCACCCTGCAGCACCTCCCGGCGCAGCACGTCCCGGCGCCCCACGTCCCCGCCCAGCGTCCCTCCGACGATCCGCCCGAGCACCCGATGAGGAAGCCACAGTGATCCCCGCCGACGTCACCCCCCAGGTCGCCGCCCTGGGGATCGCCCTCGGGCTGGTCTTCTCGCTCGTCTGCTACCTCACGACGAACCTCTCGCCCGGTGGGATGATCACTCCGGGCTGGCTGGCTCTGACCCTGGTCACCGACGTGGGCCGGGCCGGGCTCATGATCGGGGTGACCGTGCTGACCCTGGCCGCGACCAAGGTGCTGCAGCGCAATGTGATCCTCTACGGTAAGCGGCTGTTCGCCGCCGTCGTCCTGTGCGCGGTGCTGCTGCAGGCCACCGTCATGCTGGCGCTGCAGCACGAGTTCCCGCTGCTGTACACCACCCAGACGCTGGGCTTCATCGTCCCCGGCCTGATCGCGTACCAGATGGTCCGCCAGCCGATGGCGGCCACCGCCATCTCCACCACGGCGGTGACCCTGGCCGCCTATGTCGTCCTGGTCGCCGGGCTGCTGCTCGGCGCGCTGCCCACCGCCTGACCCGTATCCTGTCCCGTCCGCTCGCCAAGGAGGCCACGCCGTGAATCCCCAGTCGTCCCATCGTGGCGGGAACCGCCAGGGATCGAGCCGTCGCGGGCTGTTGGGCGCCATCGCGGGCGGTGCCGCGGCCATCGCCATCGGCGGTTACGCTGTCGAGCGGTCGCACAGCGGCGGCGGTCACGACGACGCCGCACCCTCCGGCAGCGCATCGCCGGACGGCGCGACCTCCAGCGCCGCGCCGACCGGCGGCTACCGCTTCGAGCGGCTGTCCTCGCCCGGCCGCACACTGGTCCGCGGCGCCGACAACAACGTGCTGGCCACCTTCACCGACGGCGCCCGCACGGCTGTGCTGACCGGTCCCGCCAGGACCTGGCGCGAACCGCGCACCACCAGCGCGGTCGTGGGCCATAACGCCTGGGTCCGGCTGATGCCGGCCGAGTGGCACCAGGGCAAGGAGACCGGCGACTGGTTCCGCGGCTGGTTCCCCAAGGCGCTGGCCGACACCAGCCCCGACGTACTCGCCATCGCGTTCCAGTACGGCGACGGTTCTCCCGACCACACCAGGGCCAACGGCCTGCGCTACGCGGGCGACGCCGCGTTCGGCCCGAAGGTGCCGGGGGAGTCGCAGACCTCCTTCCACTACCGGGACGAGAAGTCCGACTTCTACGACTACCTCGGCATCCCCTGGACGTTCTCCGACGGCACCCGCAAGACGCCGGAGACCGCGCGCTACGGCGACGTGGACTGCTCGGGGTTCATGCGACTGGTCTGGGGCTACCGCAGCGGATACCCGATGCACGCCACCAACGCCCCCGGAGCCGGCCTGCCCCGCCGCGCCTATGCCATCGCCGCGTACGCGCCCGGCGTCCTGCTGATCCCGGACACCAAGCAGCAGCCGACCGACTTGAGCGTGCTCCAGCCGGGCGACCTGGTCTTCTTCGCCATCAACATAGGCAAACCGCTCGCGATTGACCACTGCGGCATGTACCTGGGCCTGGACGACCGCGGCCACCCGCGCTTCTACTCCAGCCGATCGCAGGCCAACGGGCCCACGATGGGAGACCTGGCGGGCGTCGCGCGACTGGACGGGACAGGCTTCTACGCGGAAGGGCTCCGGGTGGCCCGCCGGCTGTGACCCCTTCCGCGGCCCGGTGACGGATGGACGTCCGCCGCCCCGGCCCCCGTTTCGCGCCGTATCCCCCGCATCCGTTCTGCCCGCGCCGACGGCGCCGGGGCCCCGTCCCGTCCGCACCTCGCCACGAGAGCCGCCGCCATGGTCACCACGTCCGACGCCCCAGACTCCGCCGGGCACCGCCGCCGCGCGCAGCCACGCCCGCGCCTCCGGTGGCCCTCGCAGGCGGAACCCGGGGCCACCGGTCCTGCGCCGGTCTGGGAGGCGCCCGCAGTCGCGCTGGTCCTCCTCGTGGCCGCTGTGCTCTACGGCTGGGGAATCGGTCACGCCGCGGTGCACCCCTACTACAGCGCCGCGGTCCGCTCGATGGGCACGAGTTGGCACGCCTTCGTCTACGGCGGGCTCGACCCCAGCGGTTCGATCACCGTGGACAAGATCCCCGGCGCACTGTGGCCGCAGGCGCTGTCCGTGCGGGTCTTCGGCGCGCACGCCTGGGCGGTCGCCCTGCCGCAGGTCGTCCAGGGCGTGCTCACCGTCGCTGTGCTGCACCGCACCGTGCGCAGCTGGGCGGGGCCGGTGGCCGCGCTGATCGCCGCGGCGACGCTGACGGTCACCCCCGTCGCGGTGGTACTCGACCGGCACTCGATCCCGGACACGCTGCTCACGCTGCTGCTCGTGTGCGCGGCCGGAGCACTGCACAAGGCTGTGCGGACCGGCCGGCTGCTGCCACTGCTGACCTGCGCCCTGTGGGTGGGTCTTGCCTTCCAGGCCAAGATGCTGCAGGCGTGGCTGCTGCTGCCGGTGTTCGCCGCGGTGTACCAACTGGCCGCCCCCGGAACCTGGGTGCGACGCGCAAGGCGGCTGGCGCTGGCCGGTGCGGTGTCTTTCGCGGTCTCGGTCACGTGGCTGCTGCTGGTCTGGGCGACCCCGGCTGCGCACCGCCCGTACGTCGACGGCAGCACCGACAACAGCCCCTGGAGCATGGTCTTCGGCTACAACGGGGTGAGCCGCTTCGGCGGCTCCCAGCACGCGCTGGGAGCCGTCGCGGGGACCGCGGCGAGCCGCACCACAGGCAACACCGGCTGGACGATGCTGGTCAACCACACCGTCGGCCCGCAGATCGCCTGGTTCCTGCCGCTCGCAGCGCTGGCCGCGGTGACCGGTGTGCTGTGGCGCGCGGGAATGCCGCGCACCGACCCGCTGCGCGCCGGGTTCCTGCTGTGGGGCGGCTGGGTGCTCCTGCACGTGCTGGTGTTCTCCTTGTCCAGCGGCAACCACGGCTACTACACCGTGGTGCTCGCACCCGCCCTGGCCGCGCTGGCCGGCGGCGGGGTCGCCGGGTTCTGGGTCGAGTACCGGGCAGGCGGTCCACGCAGGGCGGCGCTGCCCGTCGCCCTCGGCGTGACCGTGCTGTGGTCGGCCGTCCTGCACGCACCGCATCGCGCCTTCGCTCCGTGGTTGCTGCCCACCGTGCTGATGCTCGGCCTGTGCGGGGTGCTGGGACTGTGGGCCGCGGGACCGCGCTCGACGCGGCGCTCGGTCAAGGGCGCCCTCGTGGCCGGCATCGTCGCGACCCTGCTGGCGCCCGCCACCTGGGCCGTGGCATCCCTCGACCCGTCGTACGCGGGCTCGGCCATGTCGCCGCTCGCCGGTCCCGTCGGCACCGCCTACACAACCATGCGTGAGGGCGGGACGACCGCCGCCGTAGGCCTGAACCAGCCCAGCGCGCGGGACACCGCACTGCTGGGATACCTGACCGCCCACCGCGGGGGCGCGAAGTACCTCCTCGCCACCCAGGCGGCCTACTCCGCCGAGCCGCTGCTGCGGGCGCGCGCGCAACCCGTGCTGGTGATGGGCGGCTTCACCGGCCTCACCCCCTTCCCGACCGCCTCGGGGCTGTCCGCGCTCGTCACGTCCCACGAGCTGCGCTTCGCCCTGCTCACCTCCAAACGCCCCGCCACGCCCGCAACCGCGTGGATCAAATCCCACTGCGCCCACGTCCTGCCCCGGGTCTACGGTCGCACCAGTGAGGGCAACTTCCGCCTCTACGACTGTGCGACCGCCCGATGACCGGCCCGACCGCTGCCACTCGTCGACGAGCGCGACCCCCCCACCCTCCCCTTCGCGCCCGCCAGTCGGCCCGCGCGCGTGCGTCCGGCCGAACAAGGCGTGCCGATCGGCGAACCGTGTAAGCCATTGGCTGCGAAAGCCCCCGCGCGTGGACCGCAGGGCGCATCATGGAACCTGAGTGCCCCCGACCCCGGCACGCCCGGCTTTGTACGAGCGCGGCGAACCCCCTGGGGGTGGGCACAGTTGACGGCCATCAGCAGCACTGCGAACGCGTTCACCTGCTCGCACCATGCCGGCTGACCTGTTCGCGGGTCCGGCGCGACCGGTCCGCACCTTCACGCGCGGCCGACGCGCCCGGCGGGCTCGCGCCGTGATCTCCGACACGCTGGCCGCGGTCCTGACCCGGTTGTACCTGGGCGCGCACGAGGGTCTGGCGGCGGCGTGCACGAAGGCCCTGCAGGTCGACGGGTTGGCGCTGTCTCTCGTGGTGGACGGCTGGGAACCGGAGCCGTTGTGGCACTTCGGCACGGCCAGCGCTCTGCTGGAGGAGCTGCAGTTCACACTGGGTGAGGGGCCGGCGCCGGACTGCGTCCGCGCCGGCGTCGCCGTCACGGTCCCGGACTTCCCCGCGACACCGTCGGTCCGCTGGCCGGCGCTTTCCACCGCCGCCGCGGAACTGCACCTGCCCGTGCGCGCCCTCTTCTGCTTTCCCCTGCGTCTGGGCGCGGTCCGCGTGGGGGTACTGACGATGACGACCGACACGCCGGGGCCGTTGACAGCGACGCAGACCAGCGACGCCCTCGCGCTGACCGCGGCGCTGACGGCCTGGTACCTGGGCGGCCACGAGGCCGATCTGCTCGGCGCGCCGGGGACCGGGCCGGCGGAGCTGAACCGGGCCGAGACCCACCAGGCCACCGGCATGGTCAGCGTCCAACTGGGGGTGCCGCTGGCCGAGGCGCTCCTGCGGCTGCGCGCCCGCGCCTACTCCCAGAACCGTCCACTGCACGAGGTGGCCGGCGAGGTGACGGCCCGCCGCCTGCGTTTCTTCCCGGATCCGGACGCACCGTCCGCGCCAGACAATCGAGAGGGATGATCGGCATGGCCCGCCCGTTGCGCCTGATGGAGATATTCGTGGAGCTCGCCGATTCCCTCATCGACGACTTCGACGTCATCGACTTCCTGCAGAGGCTGTCCACCAGATGCGTGGAGCTGCTGGACATCTCAGCAGCCGGAATTCTCCTGGTCGACCAGCACGGCGAGCTTCAGGCCGTCGCCGCCTCCGACGAGCACACCCGCCTGCTGGAACTCTTCGCCCTGCAGCACTCCGAGGGTCCTTGCGTGGACTGCTACCACTCCGGCGAGGCCCGCGTGAACATCGATCTGACCGACCTCGACACCACGGAGCCCTGGGCGCGCTTCGCGGTCCGGGCCAGACAAGCCGGCTTCCGCACCACCCACGCGGTTCCGCTGCGCCTGCGCGACCGCGTCGTGGGAGCCCTCAACCTGTTCCACACCGCCGACGTCCCTCTCAGCGACGAGGACGTCGCCCTGGCCCAGGCCATGGCCGACATCGCCACCATCGCCATCCTCCAGCAACGCACCCTGGACCGCTCTTCCCTGGAGAACTCCCAGCTCCAGAACGCGCTCAACACCCGCATCGTGATCGAGCAGGCCAAGGGAATCCTGGCCGAGCGCTGGAACGCCGGCGTCGATTCCGCCTTCAGCTCGCTGAGGGCCTACGCCCGCGCGCACCAGTTGAGGATCACCGATCTCGCCTACGCGGTCATCGACGGCCGCCTGGACACCACCCTCATCCCCGCGCCCTCCGCCGTCGACACCTCCCCCGCCGCCCGCCGCCGGCGCCTCCCCCGCTGATCCGCCACGGGAGCCGGACCGGCGGCTGCGGCGTGGGCCGGGCGCCGGGCCGGCCGCGGGGTCAGCGGACGGCGCCGGTCAGGCGGCGCGCGGCGAGGCGGTCGGGGGCGGGCCAGCGCACGTCCTGGACCCAGCCGAGGCGTTCGAAGAGGCGGATGACCGCGGCCGACGGGTCGAGTTGGCCGCGATCCACCCCGTGGCGGGCGCAGGTCGGGTCGGCGTGGTGGAGGTTGTGCCAGCTCTCGCCGAAGGACAGCAGGGCCAGTGGCCACAGGTTGGTGGCCCGGTCGTGGCGCCGGGTGGCGAAGGGGCGGGTACCGACCACGTGGCACAGCGAGTTGACGCTCCACGTCACATGGTGCAGGAGCGCGATCCGGATCAGCCCGGCCCACAGCAGCGCGCTGAGTCCGGCCTGCCAGGCCCCGCCGCCGAGCGCGTACCCGATGCCGAAGGGCAGGGCGAGCGTCACCGCGCACAGCACCGGGAACAGCCGGGAGACGGTACGGATGCCGCGGTCGGCGAGCAGGTCGGGGGCGTAGCGCTCGACCGGGGTGGCGTCGGCGCGGAAGAGCCAGCCGACGTGGGAGTCGAGCAGACCGTGCAACTGCCCGGAGACACCGGTGCCGTAGCGGTACGGCGAGTGCGGGTCACCGGGCCGGTCGGTGAAGGCGTGGTGCCGGCGGTGGGTGGCCACCCAGCCGATCACGTCGCCCTGGAAACTGAGCGAGCCGGCCGTGGCCAGGGCGATCCGCAGCACGGGCCCGGCGCGGAAGCCGCCGTGGGTCAGCCCGCGGTGGAAGCCCACGGTCACGCCGAGGCCGGTGAGCACGTAGAGGACCGAGGCGAGGACGAGATCGGCCGGGCGCACCACGGCGCTGCCCCACCACAGCCACAGGGCCAGGCCCAGCCCGGCGAACGGCGCGCCGACGATCAGTCCCGTCACCGTCACCGCGACCCGCCTGCCGGTGGTCCATCCTGCGGGCTCGGCCGGGGCCGCGGCAGCCGTGAACGGCTGGGTGCCGTCGTACGCGGGCACCGCGGGCAGTCCTGTGCGGGGAGTTCCGGGGGTTCGGGGAGTCCCGGGAGCCCGGGGCGGAGAATCGGTCATCACACTGCTCCTGAACGCGGTGTGCGGCCGGGGTCCGGGGCAGCGGAGGGCAAAAGGTCGTATGGGACACGGTACTCCGGGCATCGGCGAGGCGAGGCGCGTCCCCGCGCGCCGGGAACCTCTCTCCGGCCGCGGCCGCCGGCGCGGCGGGTCAGCGGCGCAGGGCGAGGGCCGCTCGGCCGGCGTAGCGGGCCTGGGTGCCCAACTCCTCCTCGATGCGGACGAGCTGGTTGTACTTCGCGGTGCGGTCGGAGCGGGAGAGTGAGCCCGTCTTGATCTGGCCGCAGCCGGTGGCGACGGCGAGGTCGGCGATGGTGGTGTCCTCGGTCTCGCCGGAGCGGTGGGACATCACGACGGTGTAGCCGGCGCGGTGGGCGGTGGCGACCGTGGCGAGCGTCTCGGTGAGGGTGCCGATCTGGTTGACCTTCACCAGGACGGAGTTGGCGATGCCGTCGCGGATGCCGGCGCGCAGCAGCGCCTCGTTGGTGCAGAAGACGTCGTCGCCGGTGAGCTGGCAGCGCTCGCCCAGCCGGGCGGTCAGCGCCTGCCAGCCCTCGTGGTCGTCCTCGGCCATCGGGTCCTCGATGGAGGCGACGGGGTAGCGCTCGACCAGTCCCGCGAGGTAGTCGGCGTGCTCGGCGGGGGTGCGGCGGACGCCCTCGCCGGTGTAGTCGTAGACGCCGTCGCGGAAGAACTCCGAGGTGGCCGGGTCCATCACGACGGTGATGTCGTCGCCGGCCTGGTAGCCGGTCTGCTCGATGGCGCGGACGACGAAGTCCAGGGCCTCCTCCGCGGTGCGCAGGTCGGGCGCGAAGCCGCCCTCGTCGCCGACGTTCACGCTGTGCCCGGCGGCGACCAGGTCGGCGCGCAGGGTGTGGAAGACCTCCGAGCCCATCCGGACGGCCTCGGCGAAGGTCGCCGCGCCGATCGGGGCGATCATGAACTCCTGGAAGTCCAGCGGATTGTCGGCGTGCGCGCCGCCGTTGACGATGTTCATCATCGGCACCGGCAGCACCCGGGCGTCGACGCCGCCGACATACCGGTACAGCGGCAGCCGATGGGCGGCCGCGGCGGCCTTGGCGGCGGCCAGCGAGACGCCGAGCAGCGCGTTGGCGCCCAGCCGCTCCTTGGTGCTCGTGCCGTCGAGTTCGATCATCGTACGGTCCACGGTCGCCTGGTCCTCGGCGTCGAGGCCGATGACCGCGTCGGCGATGCGCTCGTTGACGGCGTCCACCGCACGGCGTACGCCCTTGCCGTGGAACCGCGCGGGGTCGCCGTCGCGCAGCTCGACCGCCTCCCGGGCGCCGGTCGAAGCGCCCGACGGCACGGCCGCCCGGCCGAGCGAGCCGTCCTTGAGCTCGACGTCCACCTCGACGGTCGGGTTGCCCCGGCTGTCGATGATCTCCCGTGCGACGACCCGGCTGACAGCGGTCACGATGCAACTCCCCACGCAGGGCCCGCGCGGCGGCGGGCGTTAAGTTCCTTCTAGAAACAAAGTGAGTGCCGAAAAGGAACTTACTATGGGCGGATGAGGATGCACAACGCTGACGAGACCTGCGGCATCGCCCAGGCCGCCGTCGTCCTGGGGGACTGGTGGAACGTGCTGGTGCTGCGGGAGGTCGCCCGCGGCCAGGTCCGCTTCGACGCGCTGGCCGCCGAGATCGGGCTGTCCCGCAAGGTCCTGACCGAGCGCCTCGGCGGGCTCGTCGCCCACGGCGTCCTGCGCCGCAGCCTCTACCAGCGGCGCCCGACCCGCTACGAGTACCTGCTCACCGACGCCGGGCTCGCGCTGCTCCCGGTGCTCGTCGCCATGCAGGACTGGGGCGACCGCTGGGTCCTGGGCGACGGGAGCCTCACCGCGACCGCGGCGCAGGACGGCGCCGAGCACGCCCGGGTGCACGCGCTGGCCGGCGCCCGCCTGCCCGGCGGCCTCGAACTGCCCGGCGCGCGGGGCGGCGTGCTGCCGGTCGTGGCGCCGGACGCCGCCGCGACCGTGCTGTTCACCTACCCCGGCACCGGCGTCGCCTGGGACGAACCGCTGCCCGGCGCCGCCGGCTGCACGCTGGAGCACCGGCTCTTCCGCGACGCCTGGCCCGACTTCCGCCGGGCGAACCTGGAGATACGCGGCGTCAGCACGCAACTCCCGCACGAGCAGGCGGAGTTCGCCGACGCCGAGCAGGTGCCGTACCCGCTGCTCTCCGACGCCCGCCACCGGCTCGCCGCGGCGCTGCGGCTGCCGACCTTCCGCGGCGCGGGCCGGCTGCGCCACAAGCGGCTGATCCTGGTCGTCGACGCCGACCGGACCGTACGGCACGCGCTGTTCCCGGTCGACGACATCGCGCACGCCGTCGACCGGAGCCTGCGGCTGGCCGCGGACTGCGCGTCCGGCCGGGCGTGACCGGGACGCCGGCAGCCCGGCAGGCCGGCGGGCGGGCCTGTGGGTCGCGTTGCGCAGGGCGCAACGTGCGTTGCAGAGGGTGGGGCGGCCGGGATAAGGATGGCCCTATGGAAACCGTGTTCGACCTCGCGCCCGCCGTCGTGCCCGTCGTGGTCCTCGACCACGTCGAGGACGCCGTACCGCTGGCGCGGGCGCTGGTGGACGGCGGCCTGACCGCGATCGAGATCACGCTGCGCACGCCCGCCGCGCTGGAGGCGATCCAGTCGGTGGCGCTCGGCGTGCCCGGCGCGGTGGTCGGCGCCGGGACGGTGCTCACGCCCGACCACGTGGCCGCCGCGGCCGCGGCGGGCGCGCGGTTCCTGGTGAGCCCCGGCTGGACGGACCGGCTGCTGGACGCGATGCGCGGCTCCGGGCTGCCCTTCCTGCCCGGCGTCTCCACCGCGACCGAGGCGCTCGGTCTGCTGGAACGCGGCGTCACCGACATGAAGTTCTTCCCCGCGGAGGCGGCCGGCGGCCCCGCCTACCTGCGCTCACTGGCCTCCCCGCTGCCGCGGGCCCGCTTCTGCCCCACCGGCGGCATCGACGCCGACCGCGCCCCCGGGTACCTGCGGCTGCCCAACGTCCCCTGCGTGGGCGGCAGCTGGATGCTGCCGCAGGACCTGCTGCGGGCCCGCAGATGGGACGAGGTGACCGCCCTGGCCGCGAAGGCCGCGGCGCTGGGCGGCAGTTGATCCCCGTACGCGCTCCCCGCCGCCGCGCACCCGGCCGCCCCCGCACCGCTCCCTGCGCACATCGGATGTCCTACGGCCGCGGTGTCGCGGTCACGCCCTCCCTCAGGCGGTCACCCGGGCCGCGTTGTACGCCTCGGCCGCCACCGGCGGAGGCGGCACGCCGTCGTCGCCCGCCCACGACAGGGTGACCGTGCGCGCCTCCCCCGGCAGCAGCCACAGGAAGTTGTCGGCGGCGCACGCCGTGTCCTGGCCGCCCAGCGACAGCCGGACCAACGCGGCAGGCGCACCACCGCGGTTGGCGACCTCGGCGGTGACCGCGGACGGGCCCGCGGCCGTGGTGCGCAGCGAGAGCGGCACCTGCGGCAGGCCGTTGAGCGCGCGCAGGTCGGTGGGCGTGCGGTACCGCCAGTAGTCGTTGGCCGACAGCGTCCGGCCGTCGGCGCCGGCGAGGGTCAGCCGCAGCAGGTGGGTCGCGGGCAGCGACCGGGTGAACGGCACGGTGAACGCGCGCCCGACGGCCGACGCGCCGACGTCCATCGTCCGGGTCACCGGTGGGCCGATCGGCCGGCCGCCGAGGTCGTGCAGCTGCGCGGTCACCACGGCCCCGCGCACCGGGTGCGGCGTGCGGTTGACGACCGCCACCGCACCGTCCGCGGGACTCGCCTGCACGTGCAGCGGCTCGGCGGCCTTCCGCGCGCCGAACCGGCCCGCGTCGGTCCACCCCACCGGCCCCCGGCCCGTCCCGCCCCCGCCGCCGCCCCCGGCTGAGAGCCCGTAGCCGCCCGGCCCGCTCCCGTACCCTCCGCCCGGCCGGAACCGCGACGCCTGCGCCTCGGCCTCGACGACCGCGCGCAGGCACTCGTAGTCCACGAACCGGGCCCTGCGGGCGAACGCCGCCTGTGAGGTCGACACGCCGAGCCGCTCCTCCACCGCCCGCACGAACGCCGCGGGCAGCCCCTCGCACGACGGCTCGGCGCGCACGTCCCGCCGGGTCTCCGCAGGCCACCACGCCCGCCCTGACCCCGCGCCGAACCCGCCGCGCCCGGCGGAGAACGGCGCCACCACAGGACGCCGCGCGGTCGCACCCGCCGGCGCGGCCGGCCCGGCGCCGACCCGGGCCGGCGTGGCGAACAGCGCGCGCCGGCTGAGCACGAAGCGCACCGGCGCGGCCTCGCCGGCGGCCGCGCGCAGCCGCACCCGCGAGCCGAGTTCCGCGGCCAGGCCGCGCGCCGAGGGCGCGGTGTGCTGCGGCGCGAGCCGGGCATCGGGGCAGCGCGGCGCCCTGGCGGCGGCCGCCGTGTCCGGGCCGGCCGGCTGGGGCGCGGGCGTCAGCCGTACGGCCAGCGCGTGCGGCCCGCGGCGCCCGCCCGCCTCGCGCACCGCCTCGGAGACGTCGAACTCGGCGCGGGCGAACGGGTGCGGCAGCGCGCCGATCCGGCGGCCGTCCAGCCACACCTCCGCGGCGTGGCCGAGCCCCTCGACCTCCAGCCACAGCCGGCCGTCCCCGCCCGCGCCGGGCGCGGAGCCGGCGAACGCCGCGGCCGGCAGCACGAACTGCCGCCGGTACCACCAGGAGCGCCGCTCCCGCGCACCTCGGGGCCGCGCGGCGAACGCCCCCTGCGGCAAGAGGCGTTCGCCGCGCCGCACGCCCACCTCCGTGCCCGGTGCGGCAGCCGGCAGCCGGCCGTCGCGCGCCGCGCCCACCGCCGACGCGACCGCGCCGGTGACCGCCCCGGCCCGGTCGTCCAGCACCAGGTCCCAGCCCGCCGCCATCGACCACCACCCGCCGTCCGCCGGTTCGCCGGGCGCGGCGCCGATGTCCGGCACGGGCACGGCGTACGGATCGCCGTCCGGCTCCGGCGCGAGCCCCGCCGCCGGTTCCGTCCGTCGCAGCGGCTGCGCCGCCCAGGCCGCCCAGCCGACCGCGGGCGACCGCCCGGCCGCGGCGCGGGTGCCGTGCACCCGGAGGCCGGCCAGCCGGGCCGGACCGGAACCGCCGCCGGGGAGCGGCGTCAGCCGGAGCCAGCGGGCGGCGACCGGATCGTCGAACCGCACGGCGGGCCCGGCGCCCGGCCCGGCCGCCGTCTCGCCGGCCGGGCGCCAGACCGCGCCGTCGGTCGAGGTCTCGACCCGGACCGCCGGGTACGCCGAACCGGTCCGGCCGAGCGGCGCGGCCTCGTACACCGCCTCGAACACGGCCTCCACGGAGGCCACCTCGCACACCGCCCGCAGGTCGAGCGCGATCCACCGGGGCCTCCTGCCCGTGCCCGTTCCGAAGGCCGCGAGCAGAGTCCCCGGCGGGGAGACGGCACGGCGGCTCGACACGTGCGGAGGGTTCTTCGGCATGTACACCGCTCCGTTCAGGAAGGCTGACGGTGGGAGGTCCGATGGCTCTGACAACGTTGCCATACTGCCGATGACAACGTTGCCAAGGAGTTTCCCCCGTGCTGTCACGCCTTTCAATACGGACGATGGACACATTCTGGGAACAGAACGACCGCAGCGCGTCAGCGGCGCCTCATTCCGGGATGGGCGCCGCCTCGCCGCTCACCCGCACCCGCGAGTCGCCCGTGCGCAGTTCGACGGTGAGCACGCCGGGGCGGCCGAGGTCGTCGCCCTGACGCAGCGTGAGGACCTCCGGCACCGGGCCCAGCGTGCGCAGGTACGCCCCGAAGGCGAGCGCCGCCGCGCCGGTCGCCGGGTCCTCGACGACACCGCCCACCGGGAACGGGTCGCGTACGTGGTACACCGTCGCGCTCTCCCGCCACACCAGTTGCAGCGTCGTCAGGTCCTGCGAGGTCATCAGCGCGGCCAGCCGGTCGAAGTCGTAGTCCAGCGCGGCCAGCCGGGCGCGGGTCGCCGCGGCGAGCACGAGGTGGCGGGCGCCGGCGTAGGCGATGCGCGGCGGCAGCGCGGGGTCCAGTTCGGCGGCGTCCCAGCGCAGCGCGGCCAGCGCCTCGGCGACCACCGCGCCGTTCGGCTCCGCCACGGACGGCTCGACGGACGTCAGGGTGGCCCGCAAGGCGCCGTCGGGGCCGGCCGCCACCCGTACCGGCACCTCGCCTGCGGGGGTGCGGAAGAGGAGGTCGCCCGCGCCGATGCGTTCGGCCAGGGCCACGGCGGTGGCCACGGTGGCGTGGCCGCAGAAGGGCACCTCGGCCTTGGGGCTGAAGTAGCGGACGTCCAGGGTGCGTCCGTCGGTGGCGGCGCCGCCGTCGGCGGCGCTCCGCGCGGTCACGAACGCGGTCTCCGAGTAGCCGACCTCCGCGGCGATCGCCAGCATGCCTGCGTCGTCGAGCCCGGAGGCGTCGAGCACGACCCCGGCGGGGTTGCCTCCGGCGGGGTCGGAGGAGAAGGCGGTGTAGCGCAACACGCCGGTGCTGTCGGAGGAGGTCATGATCGCGCCAACCGGCCGAGGCGGGCGGGTATTCCGCCCTCTGGGCGTGGCCTGCGTCGCATCCGGCCGGCCGCCCTGGCGTCAGCCGCGGCCCGCGTACGGCATGGCCGTGGTCATGACCGGGGCGAACCGGACGTTCGCGTCGAGGGGAGGGCGGCCGGCTCGTCCGGGCGGGTGACGTCGGCGGGGTCCGCGAACGAGCCGGGGGCCGGCGCGGCGGTCTCCTCCAGCGTGCGGGCCTTGCGGCCGGCCAGGGCCACCGGCCAGCCGGCGGCGGCGAGTTCGACCGCCACGGCGCGGTCGATGCCGGCGCCGGCGCCGGTGACCGGGGCGACCCCGGCGCCGCCGGTAGCCGTGCCGGTGTGCGTGTCGGTCTCTTCGTTCGCGGCACCGCAGGGTATGCGGTGCGACGATGGCCGCACCGCACCGCAATCCACCGCACCGCACGCACCCTGCCACCGAAAGGCGCCGCAGATGCCGTACGCCGACCCGCTGTCACCGCAGGAGATCGAGCAGCGCCTGGCCGACCTGCCGGGGTGGGAACTGTCCGACGAGGGCACGACGTTGCGCCGGACGTACCGGCTCGCGCACCTCCGGGCGGCGATCCTGGCGCTGCACATCGCCGGCATCCAGGCGGAGCTGGACCACCACTCCGACCTGACGCTCGGCTACGACACGCTGGCCGTGGCCATCACCACCCACGCGGCCGGCTCCCGCCTGACCGGCAAGGACTTCGGGCTGGCCGAGCGCATCGCGGCGGCCGCGCTGGCGCACCAGGCCGGCTGACCACCGCCGCCGCCCCGGCCGTCATGCCCGCCGCCGCGCCCGCCCCGGCGGTCAGTCGACGCCCGGGTAGGTGACGCCGATCTCCTGCCGCACCCGGTCGAGGGTGCGCATGACGGACAGCGAGCCGTCCAGCGGCACCAGCGGCGACTCGGTGGCGCCCTCCCGCAGGCAGCGCATCACCTCGGCGGCCTCGTGGCGCATCGTGCTGCGGTCGTGGTCGTCGCTGACGTCCGCGAGGTGGACGGTGCGGGTCGGCAGCCCGTCGCGGTGGACGGTGAAGCGGTCGGCGTGGAAGAAGCCGTCCGGGATCTCGATCCGTCCGGCGGTGCCGCCGATGAGCGCGGGCGCCCCGGTGTCCGCCGCGAAGGTGCAGGACAGGGTGGCGACCGCGCCGTCGTTCCAGCCGAGGACGATGCCGGTGGTGTCGTCGACCCGTTCGGGCGTCAGGTGCGCCCACGCGCGGACCGCGTCCGGCTCACCGAGCAGCATCTGCGCGAAGGACACCGGGTAGACGCCGAGGTCGAGCACCGCGCCGCCGCCCAGCTCCGGATCGCGCATCCGGTGCTCGGGCGGGAAGTCGGCGGGGAAGCCGAAGTGCGCGGCCACCTGCCGCACCTCGCCGATCGCGCCGTCGGCGACGGTCGCCAGCAGGTGCCGTACGAGCGGGTTGCAGTAGGTCCACATGGCCTCCATGAGGAACAGGCCGCGCTCGCGGGCGAGGCCCGCCAGCTCCTGCGCCTCGCGCTCGTTGAGGGTGAACGCCTTCTCGCACAGCACTGCCTTTCCGGCCTCCAGGCAGAGCCCGGCCGCCTCGCGGTGCGCGGAGTGCGGGGTGGCGACGTACACCACGTCGACGCCGTCGTCGGCGGCCAGTTCGGCCCAGCTGCCGTGCGCGCGGGGGATGCCGTACCGCTCGGCGAAGGTCTTCGCGCCCTGCGGGCTGCGGGAGCCGACGGCCACGACCTCCGCGTCCGGCATCGACTGCAGCGCCTCGGTGAAGGTGGCGGCGATGCCGCCGGTCGCGAGGATGCCCCAGCGAATCGTCCTCGGTGTGTTCTGCGTCATCGCCAGCAGCCCTCGTATTCGGTCTCGGTGGTCCCCGCCGACTGAAAGAATAAGGAACGGTTCAACTACTTCCGATGGAGCGTGCCGCCGTGCAGGACGCCGGGCCGACGACCCCAGCGCAGAAAGCCGCCTTTCCCGCCACCGCCTTCCCCGTTCCCGCCTCCTCCACCACCTCCACCACCACGGCGGCCGGGCCGGCCGCCGGGGCCCGCCGCACCGGCATGCTCGTCACCCTGGTGCTCGGCGGCCTGACCGCGCTGCCGCCGCTGTCCATGGACATGTACCTGCCGGCGCTGCCGCAGGTCAGCGACGCCCTGCACGCGCCCGCCGCGACCGTCCAGCTGACGCTGACCGCGTGCCTGGCCGGCATGGCGCTCGGGCAGCTGGTGGTCGGCCCGCTCAGCGACCGCTGGGGGCGCCGCCGTCCGCTGCTCGCCGGCATGGTGGTCTACGTGCTGGCCACGGCGGTCTGCGCGTTCGCCCCCTCGGCCGGCCTGCTGATCGGCTTCCGGCTGGTCCAAGGCCTGGCCGGCGCCGCGGGCATCGTGATCTCGCGCGCGGTGGTCCGCGACCTGTACGACGGCGTGGAGATGGCCCGCTTCTACTCCACGCTGCTGCTGATATCCGGGGTCGCCCCGATCGTCGCTCCGCTCATCGGCGGCCAGATCCTGCGGCTGACCGACTGGCGCGGGGTGTTCGTGGTCTGCACCGCGATCGGCGTGCTGCTGACCGCGGTGGCGTGGCGGCGGCTGGACGAGACGCTGCCGCCCGAGGACCGGCACGCGGGCGAGCTGTCCGGCACCTTCGGCGCGATGCGCCGGCTGCTCGCCGACCGGGTGTTCACCGGCTACGTGGTGGCGGGCAGCTTCGGCTTCGCGGCGCTGTTCACCTACGTCTCCGCCTCGGCCTTCGTCGTGCAGGACATCTACGGCGCCTCCCCGCAGACGTTCAGCCTGCTCTTCGGCCTGAACTCGGTCGGCATCGTCGGCATCGGCCAGCTCAACGGCAAGGTGCTGGTCGGCCGGGTCGACATGGACCGGGTGCTGGCGGTCGGCCTGGCGCTGATCACCGCGGCCTCGGTGGCGCTGGTGCTGCTCACCACGGGGGTCTTCGGCCGGGCCTCGCTGCCCGAGATCGCCGCCGCGCTGTTCGTGCTGATGGCGTCGATGGGCCTGGTGCTGCCCACCACCAACACCCAGGCGCTGCTGCGCACCAAGCGCTCGGCCGGCTCGGCGTCCGCGCTGATCGGCACCTCCTCCTTCCTGATCGCCGCGCTGATCGCGCCGCTCGGCGGGGTGGCCGGAGACGGCACCGCGGTGCCGATGGCGATCACGCAGCTGACCTGCGTCCTCATCGCCTCCGCGGCCTTCGTCGGGCTCTGCCTGCGGGGGCGGCGTACGGTGGAGGGACCGTAGGGTCACCCCTCTGGAGGTAGCGATGTCCGACGTTCCGGACGAACGCACCTGGGCGTTCAAGGCGGCAGACAGCACACTGCACACGGGGTCCGAGCAGCCCGTGGACCCGGAGGACCTGGTCATGGCCTCCGGCCGGGACTGCACCCCGGAGCTGATCGAGAAGGCCCGCAGGGCACTGGAGGAACATGGTCCCGCCGCTGTCGAGAGGTTCCTGCCCTGAGGCGGGCCTCGACACCGACGAGCTGAACCGGCTCGTCCCCGAGCTGGCCGGGTTCCTGGACCCGGCGCCGCACCACCCGTGGTGCGCAGGCGCCGTCGTCCTGGCCGGCCGGGGGCGGACCGTCGCGCTGCACGAGGCCCTCGGCTGGGCGGTGCGCTACGCCGGCTACGACGAGCGGGCCGACCGCGGCCTGGAACTGCCGGCCGCCGAGCGCGTCCCGATGCGCCGGGACACCGTCTTCGACCTGGCCTCGCTGACCAAGCTCTTCACCGCCGTCGCCGCGGTCCGCGAGATCGAACGCGGCACGCTCGCCCTGGACGCCCCGGTCGCGGGGTACGTGCCCGCCCTGACGGCCGCCGCCGCGCACGGCATCACGCTGCGCCACCTGCTCACCCACACCTCGGGGCTGCGGCCCGAACTGCCGCTGTACGAGCTGCCGGACGCGCCCGCCCGCGCGGCCCGGCTGGCCGCGGAGGAGCCGCTGACCGCGCCCGGCGCCGAGCGGTGCTACTCGGATCTGAACCTGCTCCTGCTGCAGACCGTCCTGGAGCAGGTCACCGGCCGGCCGCTGGACCGGCTGATCGCCGACGGCGTGACCGGGCCGCTCGGCATGACCGACACCCGCTTCGCGCCGCCCGCCGCGCTGCGCCCGCGGATCGCCGCGACCGAGGACCAGCGCAGGCCGTGGGGCAAGCTCGACCGCGGTCCGGTGCACGGCGAGGTGCACGACGAGAACGCCTTCGCGATGGGCGGCGTCGCCGGGCACGCGGGCCTGTTCTCCACCGCCTGGGATTTGGCGCTGTTCGCGCGGGCGCTGCTGGACGGCGGCGCGGGCGTCCTAGCGCCGGCGTCCGTACGGCTGCTGCTCGGCGGGGTGGACGGTCCGGACGGGCGCCGCGGGCCGCTGGGGTTCGAGGTCGACCAGCCGTGGTTCATGGGCGGGCTGGCCGGCCGCGGCGCGGTCGGCCACACCGGTTTCACCGGGACGAGCCTGGTGCTCGACCCGGCGACCGACACCTTCCTGGTGCTGCTCGCGAACTCCGTCCACCCCTCGCGCACCTGGCGCGACGGCAGCCTGCCGCGGGCGGCCGCGGCGACCCGGCTGGCCCGCGCGGCGAAGGGGTAGGCGGGCCGGGCCGGGTCGAGTCGGGTCGGGGTCGCGGGTCAGCGGAAGATGCCGGTGTGCCCGAGGGAGTAGCGGCCGGGCTGCGGGTACACGCACAGGCCGTGCGGGCCGGCGCCGACCGGGATCTTGGCCAGGGTGCGGCCGGTGGCGGTGTCGAGCGCGTACACCTCCGAGTCGTACCGCCCGGACAGCCACAGCACCTTGCCGTCGGCGGAGACCCCGCCCATGTCGGGGCTGCCGCCGCCGTCGATGTGCCACTTGGCGGTCAGCTTGCCGGTGGCGAAGTCGAGGAGGGAGATCGAGCCCTCCTCGCGGTTGGAGATGTACATCGACCGGGAGTCCCGCGACACGTACAGGCCGTGCGCGCCCTGGCCGGTGTGCAGCAGCGTCGGCTTGGAGAAGGTGTCGCCGTTCATCACCCACACGCCGTCGGCGGCCATGTCCGCGATGTACCAGGTCCTGCCGTCGGGGGAGATCTTGACGTCCTGCGGCATCGCGCCGTCGTACGGCAGCTGCTGCTGGCCGATCACCTCCATCTTCGCGGTGTCGACCTTGAGCAGTTCGCCGGAGAACTCGCAGGAGACGATGAAGTAGCGGCCGTCGGGGGAGAAGTCGGCGTGGTTGACGCCGTAGCAGCTCACCGGGACGGCCTTCTTCACCGCCATGGTGTGCGCGTCGCGGAAGACCAGCTGACGGTCGAGCGACGCCATCACGATCGCGTACTTGCCGTCCGGCGTGAAGTACAGGTTGTACGGGTCGTGCACGTCGACGGTCCGGCCCGCCTTGCCGGTGGCCGGGTCGATCGGGGTGAGGGTGTTGCCGACGTCGTTGTTGACCCACAGCGTCTTCAGGTCCCACGACGGCACGACGTGCTGGGGTTGCCGGCCCACCGGGATGGTCTCGACGACCTTGTACGTCCTCGGGTCGATCACCGTGACCGTGTTGGACTCGGTGTTGGGCACGTAGACCCGCGAGGGGAAGTCCCGCACCACCGGGGAGAGCCGGCCGGGCCGGTCGGCGGCGTAGAGGTCGTGCGCGTTCAGCGGCGGCGGCATGCCGGGCAGGCCCAGCGGGGCGGCCGGCCGCGCGGCGGCCGTGACGGCCCGCTTCTGCGAGGGCGCCGCCGCGTGCGAGGGAGTGCCGCCGTTTCCGCAGCCGGAGGCGAGGACGGCGAGGGCCGCGGCGGCGACCAGCGCGCAGGCGGGAGTCGGGTGACGGCGCATCAGGTCAGCAGCTCCGAGGTCGTGACCGCGCGCAGGCCGCGGCGGTGCAGGTCGTCGAGGATCCCGGGCAGCGCGGCGACGGTGCCGCGGTGCCCGAAGTGCAGGGAGACCACCGAGCCGGGGCCGGCCTGCCGGGCCACCGCGGCCCGTACCGGCTCGGCGCCGGGATCGGTGTAGTCGAGCGGGTCCACGCCGTACGACAGCAGGTGCGGATAGCCGGCCTGCCGCGCCAGCCGGACCACCAGCGGCGTGGTCAGCCGGGCCTGCGAGGGCCGGAACCAGCGGCCGCGCGAGCCGGTCAGCCGCCGCAGCCGCTGCGCGCAGCCCTCGATCTCGGCGGTGGCCGCGGCCGCGCCCATCGCGCCGATGTCCGCGTGGGTCTGGGTGTGGTTGCCCAGCTCGTGCCCGCCGTCGAGCACCCGCCGGGCCAGCTGCGGATACGTGTCGAGCCAGCTGCCGACCGCCAGCACGGTCAGTCGCGCGCCGGCCCTCTCCGCCTCCGTCAGCAGGGCCTCGGCGAGGTCGGGTTCGCCCTGGCCGTGGAAGGTGAGGGCGACCAGCGGGCGGTCGGCCGGGCCGTGCTCGATCTGGTCGGGCAGCCCGGGGGGCAGCGGCCTGGCCGCGGCCGCCGCGGCGGCGGAGGGGGTGGCCGGGGCCGGGACGGGGGAGGTGGCGGCGCGGGAGGGCGCGGAGCGGGCGGAGGGCGCCGCGGCGCCCGGCGTGCGGGCCCCGTCCGCGCATCCGGCGAGCAGCGCGCCCGAAGCGGTGACCTGGAAGAGGTCGCGGCGGGAGATCGAAGGGGACACCGTCGACACTTTAGGGCTTGATGTCCGATATGACGGTTATCTCGGCGGCGGCATCGCGCGGATGGCTCGCACGGCTGAACGCTAGGGTGGGCGCGTGTTCGTCTCAGGGGGATCACCGGGGGAAAGGGAACGCACCGTGGCCGGAACCGTCACGCACCGGCGCCTGCTGTTGGTGTCGACCAACTACGCGCCAGAGCAGGCCGGTACGAGCAGGTACGCGACGCAGATCGCCGAGCACTGGGCCGCCGCCGGCGCCGAGGTGCACGTCCTGACCGGCCTGCCGCACTATCCCGCCTGGCGGCTCGACCCGGCGTACGCGGGGGTGCGGGCCACCCGCGAGGAGCGCTGCGGGGTCAGCGTGCACCGCCGCCGGCACACGGTGCCGAGCCGTCAGACCGCGCCGCGCCGGGCCCTGTTCGAGCTGTCGCTGCTGCGCGGCGCGCTGTCCGGCGCCCCGGAGATCGGCCGGCCGGACGCGGTGGCCGCGCAGATGCCCAGCCTGGCCGCGGGGGTCGTCGGCGCCCGCCTCGCCGCGCGCCACGGCGTGCCGTTCGTGCCGGTGGTGCGGAACCTGCTCGGCGTCCGGGCGGCCGCCGCACGCGCCGTCGAGCGGTACGCGCTGCGGCGCGCCGCACTCGTCGGCGTCACCCACGAGACGCTCGTCGCGGGCGTCGCGGCCCTGGGCGTGCCCGAGCAGCGCATACGGCTGGTGCCCAACTGGTCCCTGATACCCGGGCCCACCCGCCCCCGCGAGCAGATGCGCGCGCTGCTGGGCTGGCGGCCGGGCCAGACCGTGCTGCTGTACACCGGCGACATGGGGGCCGGCCGCGGGCTCGACGTGCTCGTCGAGGCGGCCAGGCTCGACCCGACGCTGCGGGTCGTCCTGATGGGCGAGGGCGCCCGGCGCGACGCGCTGCGCGCGCTGGCCGGCGGGCTGCCCAACCTGGACTTCGCGCCGCTCGCGGCGGAGTCGGAGTTCCCCGACGTGCTCGGCGCCGCCGACGTGCTGGCCGCGGCGGACGCGGCGGTCCCGCCGGAGCTGACGTCGTACTTCGCCGCCGGGCGGCCCGTGGTGGCGGCGGTGCCCGCGGACAGCGGCACCGCCCGGGAGATCGCCCGCGCGGGCGCCGGCACGGTGGTGCCTCCGGCGGACCCCGCCGCCCTGCTCGCCGCCGTCCGCGTCCTCGCCGCCGATGTCGCTGCCGCGACCCAGGCCCGTGCCTACGCCACCACCCACCTCACCCCCACCGCCGGCCTCGCCCGCATCGACGCGCTTCTCGCGGAGGCCCTCACGCTGGCGCCTCCGGCGCCGCTCCCCCCGAGACCCGCAGCACCCCCGGCTGCCCCGGGGTCCGAGCCGCCCCCGGCCGCCGCCGGTGAGCCGGCCGCTCCGGCCGTGCGTCCGGCTGGCGCCGGGGCCGAGTTGCCGCCGGTTCCGGCGGGGCCGCCGGTTGGTGCCGTGCGCCCGGCCGCTCCGGCCGTGCGTCCGGCTGGTGCCGGGGCTGAGTTGCCGCCGGTTCCGGCGGGGCCGCCGGTTGGTGCCGGGGGGCTGGCCGCTCCGGCCGTGCGTCCGGCTGGCGCCGGGGCCGAGTTGCCGCCGGTTCCGGCGGGGCCGCCGGTTGGTGCCGGGGGGCTGGCTGCTCCGGCCGTGGGTCCGGTTGGTGCCGGGGCCGAGTTGCCGCCGGTTCCGGCGGGGCCGCCGGTTGCCGCCGAGTCGGCTGGCGCTGAGCCCGAGCAGCCGCCGGTTGGCTCGCTCGTCCCGGCGGAGCCCGCCGCTGCTGCGGACGCGTAGCGAAAGCTGCCCACCGGCGGTGCGGGGTCGCCCTCGCGGGGGGTCCGGCTGGTGCCGGGGCTGAGTTGCCGCCGGTTCCGGCGGGGCCGCCGGTTGGTGCCGGGGGGCTGGCCGCTCCGGCCGTGCGTCCGGCTGGCGCCGGGGCCGAGTTGCCGCCGGTTCCGGCGGGGCAGCCGGTTGCCGCCGAGTCGGCTGGTGCCGAGCCCGAGCAGCCGCCGGTTGGCTCGCTCGTCCCGGCGGAGCCCGCCGCTGCTGCGGACGCGTAGCGAAAGCTGCCCACCGGCGGCCCGGGGTCGCCCTCGCGGGGGGTCAGGCTGGTGCCGGGGCCGAGTTGCCGCCGGTGCCCGCGGAGCCGCCGGTTGCAGCCGGGGAGCTGGCCGCCCCGGCCGCGGGTCCGGCTGGCGCCGAGCATGGGTTGCCGCGGTGCCGGCGGAGCCGACGGTTGCGTCGCCCGCCGGGGAGGCGGACACGTTCCGCGGAGCCGCCGGTCGGCTCGCCCGTGGCGGCGGAGCCCTCCGCTGCCGGGGGGTGACCGCTCAAGGGTCGGCCGCCGTGCGGCCGTCCTCGGGGGTGGCGGGTTGGAGGCCGGGGCGGAGGCCGGCGTAGGCGACGAGGGCGGCGGCGGCCATGATCGCGGCCATCACGGAGAAGACGGTCCTGGTGGCGTCGCCGAAAGCGACGCGGACGAAGGCGGGGATGGTGCCGCCTCCCGCGGGGGCCGAGTGGGACTGGGCGATCGCGTGGGCCTGCGAGGCGGCCTGGCCGGCGGGCTCGCCCTGGGCCAGGAGGGAGCCCCGCAGCCGGGACTCGAACCGGGCGACCGAGATCGTGCCGAGAACGGCCAGCCCGAGGCTCGCGGCATAGTTCCGCACGGTCTGCGTGATGCCGGTCGCCTCCCCGTACGACATCCGCGACGCGCGGTTCACCGCGTCCGTGCTCGCCGGGGTGAGCATCATCCCCATTCCGGCGCCGGCCAGCACCACGTACCACTGCTGGCTGCCGAAATCGAGGTCGGTGACCTTGCCGGCGAGCAGGAAGAAGCCGATCGCGCCGAGCACGCACCCGATGACCACCGGGCGTCTCGCGCCGCCGCTGTCGAGCATCCGGCCGCCGATCTGGGAGGCGACCACGAAGCCGACGAAGAACCAGAGCAGGTAGACCCCGGCGCCGGACGACGACTTGGCCAGGCCGATCTGGGCGTACTCGCTGGCGAAGAAGAAGAACGGCACGAAGACCAGCATGGTGATGCCGAGCACCAGGTTCTCCGTCAGGAACGCCCGGTCGCGGAAGATCCGCACCTGCATCAGCGGTGCGGGGGTGCGCAGCTCGGTGGCGTGGAAGACCACGAGCAGCAGCAGGCCGGCGGCGACGCACAGCGCGATGGCGGGGTTCGACCAGTGCCAGATCTGGGCCTGCTGGAAGCCGAAGACGCTCAGTCCGACGCCGAAGGCGATGAGCGCGAGGCCGCGGTAGTCCATCGGGGCCGGGCGGTGGTCGGTGACCGGCCGGGAGACCGCGATGAGCACCAGGGCGATCACCGCGACGGGCACGTTCACCCAGAAGATCGCCCGCCACGTCCACTCGGTGAGGTACCCGCCGAGGATCGGGCCGATCGCGGTGAGGCCGCCCGCGACGCCGAAGAACGTCGCCAGCGCCTTTCCGCGCTCGCGCAGCGCGAAGGTCTGCACGACGATGCCGAGCGCCGCGGGGAAGAGGATCGCGCCGCCGACGCCCTGCACCGCGCGGAAGGCGACGATCCACGCCTGCGCCGCGTCGCCCTTGGGCGTCGCCCCGCACAGCGCGGAGGCGGTGGCGAAGACGACCACGCCGGCCACCACGACCTTGCGGTGGCCGACGGTGTCGGCGAGCCGGCCGCCGTAGGCGAAGAAGGCGGCGAGGGTGAGCAGGTACGCGTTGACCGCCCACTGCAGCCCGGTGCTCGACAGCTTCAGCTCGGCCTGGATCTGGGGCGCGGCGATCGACACGATGGTCTGGTCGATGAAGGTCATGGCGACGGCGAAGATCATCGCCGCGAGCACGAGGTTCCTCGACCGGCCGCCGCCGCCCGCCGTCCCGCTCATCCGCGCTCCTCACCGTGGCCCGCCGCCGGTCCTCACCACGGTGCGGCACGCCGCCGCGTCCCGCGACCGAACAGGGTCCTGTCGGGGTACGCGGGCGGCGCGCCGCGGGGAGGCGCTAGTACGCCCCCCGGCCGTCGACCACCGCCCGCAGGGTGCGGGCCATGACGTCCACGTCGCCGGTGAACGACCAGTTGTCGACGTACTGCAGGTCGAGCGCGACCGTCTCGTCCCAGGACAGGTCGCTGCGCCCGCTGACCTGCCACAGCCCGGTGATGCCGGGTTTGACGGCGAGCCGGCGCAGCTCCACGTCGTCGTAGCGGGCGACCTCGTCGGGCAGCGGCGGCCGCGGGCCGACCAGCGACATCTCGCCGCGGACCACGTTGACCAGCTGCGGCAGCTCGTCGAGGGAGCAGCGGCGCAGCAGCCGGCCGACGCGGGTGACCCGCGGATCGCGCCGCATCTTGAACATCAGCCCGTCGTTCTCGTTGGCGCCGTCGCGCTCCAGTTCGGCCTTGCGGGCCTCGGCGTCGACCACCATCGTGCGGAACTTCCACATGGTGAACGGCGTGCTGTCCTGCCCGTACCGCGTCTGGCGGTGGAAGACCGGGCCGGGCGAGGTGCTCTTGATGGCCAGCGCCACCAGGCCGAACAGCGGTGCGAGCAGCAGCAGTCCGAGGGCCGCGCCCGCCCTGTCGAGCGCCGACTTCAGGCCCACCTGGAGGCCCCTGGTGATCGGCGGCGCTATGTGCAGGACCGTCAGCCCCGCGGGCGCGTCCAGCTGCACCCGGCGGACCGCCACGTCCACCAGGCCCGGGAGCACCGCCAGCGGAAGGCCGGCGTCGTACAGCGCCCAGGACAGCCGCTTGAGGCGCGCCGCGGACAGCCGTGGCCCGGGGGCCACCAGGACCAGCTCGGCGTGCTGTGCGGCCGCCGAGCGCAGCACGGCCGCCGCGTCCTCGGAGCGGTCGTGCGGGTCGACCCCGTCGAGCCGGGCCGCCACCGGCACGCCGCACTCCAGCCGGGCGTTGCCGACCGGGACGACGCCGACGACCACGTACGCGTGGTCGGTCCTGGCGGCCAGGTGCTCCACCACCTCGTCGACGGCGTTCGGCTCGCCGGCCACCAGGACCCGGCGGACCGCCTGGGCGGAGCGGCGGTCCGCGATCAGATGACGGTGGGTCGCCTTGCGGGCGGCCAGCGTCAGCACCGGTCCCGCGGCGAGCCCGGCCAGCGCCAGCGAGGGCCGGGCGATCTCGCCGAACGCGGTGCGCAGCATGGCCAGCACCCCGAGCAGCACGAGCCAGTCGCCGAGCACGGGCAGCGCCGAACGGTGCTCGCCGAGGACGTCGGCGGCGTAGCGGCGGCGCGCCGCACGGACCGCGAGCCAGCCGGCCGCGGCGACGAACGCGCACTCCAGCGGGTGCGGCTGGTCGCGGTCCCCGAGCAGGAGCAGCAGCGGGAGGCCGACGCCGAGGGCGTCCGCCGACAGCGCGAGCGGCAGGTACCAGGCCGCCTTGTCGCCGTACGTGCTGTGCGCCCGGTGGACGCTGTGCCGGCCGTGCCTGCGGGCGGCCCTGACCCGCCGGCGATGCCCGGGCACGGTGAGGGCATCGGCGGTCGCCGATGCCCTGCGGTCGGGGTGGCCGGGGTGGTGCGGGTGGCCCTGGTGTGCGGTGTGGTGCGGGTCGCTCTGGACGTCCGGGCTGCTCAGGCCCTGGCTCCGAGCGGACGCGGTCCGGGTGGACGTGGTCCGGGCGGACGGTGTCTGAGTGGGGTGGGTGGGGAGGGGGTGGATCTGGGTGGGGTGGGTGCTGTCCGGGGAGACGGGGGTGCTGGTCGTGCTGAAGGCGTGCGGAGACGTGCTCCGCACGGGTCTTGGCTCGCTCTCCACGGACATGACCGGCATGGCCGGGTTTGTTCCGATACGCCGCATGAACCCCCCTGGCACATCGCGACCGACGGACGTTCCAGCACTTCCCCAAGTGCTGGCTTCGTCCTGATACGGGGGGAACGCTAGGCCAATCGAGTGATCGCTCGCTGCGGATTGCACATATTCGAGCCGATGTTATGACCGAGTTAACCCGGCTATGGCGCTTCCCCCCGCACGCACGGTAAGGGGTCCGTCACAGGGTTTCCGCCCCTTACAGTGGTCGCTTGTGTCCACCGTGCACCTGCCAGACGATCTTCGCGACGCCCTGACCCGACAGCTCCACGCCACCGCGCCAGGACAGGCGTCCGCGCAGGTCGAGCGGCTGATCCAGAGCTATCGCGGCGCGGCCCCGACCGCCGCCCCGTCCGCGCCCATCCTCCGCGACGCCGCCGACGTGGCCGCCTACGCGGCCTACCGGATGCCCGCCACCTACGCCGCGGTCCGCTCCGCCCTCGGCGCGCTGCGCGAGCAGGCGGCGGACTGGGCCCCGCGCACCCACCTCGACCTCGGCGGCGGCACCGGCGCGGCCACCTGGGCGGTCGCCGACGCCTGGCCGGACGGCGGCCACACCAGCAGCGTCCTGGACTGGTCGCAGGCCGCCCTCGCGCTCGGCTCGGAGCTGGCCCGCGACGCCGCGCAGCAGGCCGTGCGGGACGCCGAGTGGACCCGCGCCCCGCTGGCCGGCGCGCCCCGGCTGCCCGCCCGCGACCTGGTCACCGTCTCCTACGTGATCGGCGAACTCGCCCCCGCCGACCGGGCGTCGCTGATCGACGCGGCGGCCGGGGCGGCGCTCGGCGCGGTGGTGGTCGCCGAGCCCGGCACCCCCGAGGGCTACGCCCGGATCATCGAGGCCCGGCAGCGGCTGATCGCGGCCGGCCTCACCGTGCTCGCGCCCTGCCCGCACGACGGGACCTGCCCGGTGACCGGCGACGACTGGTGCCACTTCGCCGCCCGGGTGCCGCGCACCTCGCTGCACCGTCAGGTCAAGGGCGGCACCCTGCCGTACGAGGACGAGAAGTTCAGCTACGTGGCGGCCGTCCGCCCGGCCGCGGTGCCCGGCGCGCCCGCGGGCAACCGGATCGTGCGCCACCCGCAGATCCGCAAGGGCCAGGTGCTGCTCGACCTGTGCACCCGCGACGACGCCCTCACCCGCACCACCGTCGCCAAGCGCCACGGCGCCGCCTACCGCCTGGCCCGCGACGCCCGCTGGGGCGAGACCTGGCCGCCCGACCCGGCCGCCGGCGCAGACGCCGGCCAGGACGGCTACAGCCAGCCGTAACGGCGGAAGGCGCGATAGCACAACGCCGAGAGGACGGCGGTGACGCCGAGCATCAGCGGATAGCCGAAGGTCCAGCCGAGCTCCGGCATGTGCCGGAAGTTCATGCCGTAGAAGCCGGCGATCATCGTCGGGACCGCCAGGATCGCCGCGCCCGCGCTGATCCTGCGCATGTCGACGTTCTGCTGCACCGCGAGCTGGCTGAGATTCGCCGCCAGCAGGCCGTCCACCAGTTCGCCGTACGCCGCCAGGCGCTCGCGGACGTGCGAGAGGTGGTCGGCCACGTCGCGGAAGTACCGGCCCATCTCGGCGTTGATCAGACCCTCGGCGCCCTCGGTGAGCCGGTCCAGCGGGCGGGCCGTCGGGTACACCGCGTGCTTGAACTCGATCAGCTCCCGCTTGAGCTGGTAGATCCGCTCGGCGTCGTCGCCGTGGGCGGCCGAGAAAACGTCCGATTCCAGCTCGTCCACATCGAGTTCGACCGCGTCGGCGACGTCCAGGTAGTCGTCCACCACCTGGTCGGTGATCGCGTGCAGCACCGAGGCGGGGCCGTGCGCCAGCATGTCGGGGCGGCACTCCAGAGCCCGCCGTACCCTCGACAGACCCGGCGCGCTGCCGTGCCGGACCACCACCACGAAGTCCGCGCCCAGGAAGATCATCACCTCGCCGGTGTCGACGACCTCGCTGGTCGCGGTGAGCTTCTCGTGCTCCACGAAGACGATGGTCTTCAGCACCACGAAGAGCGTGTCGCCGTAGCGCTCCAGCTTCGGCCGCTGATGCGCCTGCACGGCGTCCTCCACCGCCAGCGGGTGCAGCCCGAACACCTCGGCGATCTCCGCGAGGTGCTCCGCGTCCGGCTCGTGCAGGCCGATCCAGGCGAAGCCGCCCTTGCGCCTGCGGGCCTCCCGCAGCACCTCCTGCGGCGGCAGCGACGCCGCCCGGCAGCCGTCCTCGTACACCGCGCAGTCCACCACCACGTCCGCGGTGCTGCGCGGCTCCGGCACGCCGCCGTCCTCGGTGAGGCTGTGCCAGCGGCCGCCGCGCCGCCACTGGCGGCCGGTCGTACGGCGGCCGCCGTCGCCCTCGCGGCCCGGCAGGGACCGGCCGGGGACGGCGGGCCGGGGTATCGGGAGCCTGTGCGTCATCGTGCCTTCTCCAGTACCGCCATCGCCGCGTTGTGCCCGGGGACTCCGCTGACCCCGCCGCCGCGGACCGCGCCCGCGCCGCAGAGGTAGACGTTCGCATGCGCGGTGCCGACTCCCCAAACGCCTGTGGCGCTCGTCACGCCGTCCGCCGGGTCGTCCGCCGCACCGCCGGGCCGGTAGGGCCACGACAGGTCGCGGTGGAAGATGTGGCCGCCGGGCAGCCCCACCTCCCGCTCCAGGTCGAGCGGCGACTTGGCCTCCAGGCACGGCCTGCCGTCCGCGTCCAGCGCCAGGCAGTCGGCCAGCGGCTCCGCGAGGACCGCGTCGAGCTGCGCCAGCGTCGCCTTCAGCAGCGCCTCCCTGGCGCCCGCCGGGTCCTGCGCGAACAGCCGGGCCGGCGCGTGCAGCCCGAACAGGGTGAGCGTGTGCATCCCCTGCGCGGCCAGCTCGGGCGCCAGGATCGACGGGTCGGTCAGGCTGTGGCAGTAGATCTCCGACGGCGGCGCGTCCGGCAGCCGGCCCGCGGCGGCCTGCTCGTACGCGGTCTGCAACTGCCGGTAGGACTCCGCGATGTGGAAGGTCCCGGCGAACGCCTCGCGCGGGTCGACCGCGGTGTCCCGCAGCCGCGGCAGCCGGCGCAGCAGCATGTTCACCTTCAGCTGCGCGCCCTCCGGCCGCTCCGGCCGCTCCTCGCCGAGCAGCCCGGCCAGCGTGTACGGCGCGGCGTTGACCAGGACGTCCCGCGCGCCCACGGCCCGGCCGTCGGCGAGCGTCACCTCCGCCCGTACGCCGTCCGTCGCCAGCCCGGTGACCTCCGCGCGGGTGACGATCTCCGCGCCCGCCGCGCGGGCCGCGTCGGCCAGCGCGTCGGTGAACGCGCCCATCCCGCCGATCGGCACGTCCCAGTCGCCGGTGCCGCCGCCGATCACGTGGTAGAGGAAGCACCGGTTCTGCCGCAGCGACGGATCGTGCGCGTGGCTGAAGGTGCCGATCAGCGCGTCGGTGAGGACCACGCCGCGCACCGTGTCGTCCGCGAACGACGCCTCCACCGCCTCCCCGACCGGCCGCTCGAACAGCGCCTCCCACGCGGCCCGGTCGTCGATCCTGCGCTCCAGCTCGGCGCGGCCGGGCAACGGCTCGGTGAGCGTCGGGAAGACCCGCTCGGCGACCCGCTGCGTCATCGCGTAGAACCGCTGCCACGCCTCGAAGTCCCGGTCGGAGCCGGTCAGCCGGACGAACTGCTCCCGGGTGCGGCCCGCGTCCTGCGCGTCCACCAGCAGCCCGCCGGCGCCGCTCGGCGTGTACGACGAGATCCGCCGCCTGCGCACCGCGAACCGCAGGCCCAGCTCCTCGGTGATCTTCCGGGGCAGCAGGCTCACCAGGTAGGAGTAGCGCGACAGCCGGGCGTCCACGCCGGTGAAGGCGCGGGTGGACACCGCGGCGCCGCCGGTCGACGCGAGCCGTTCCAGCACCAGCACCCGGCGGCCCGCGCGGGCCAGGTAGGCGGCGGCGACCAGACCGTTGTGGCCGCCGCCGACGATCACCACGTCGTACGAAGCATGCATGCGCGCACCCTACGACGCGGGCGGCCGCAGCTCCATCGTGCAGCACTTCACGCTGCCGCCCGCCTTGTGCAGCTCCGACATGTCCACCGCCACCGGCTCGAAGCCGCGCTCGCGCAGCGGAGCGTGCAGGCCCGTCGCGGGGCGCGGCAGCAGCACATGGCGGCCGTCGCTCACCGCGTTCAGGCCCAGCGCCGCCGCGTCCTGCGCGGTGGCCAGCAGCGCGCCGGGGAAGAGCCTGGCCAGCACCGCGCGGCTGCCCGGCGAGAACGCGCCGGGGAAGTACATGATCTCGTCGCGCGTCTCGTCCAGCACCGCCAGCGCGGTGTCCAGGTGGTAGTAGCGCGGATCGGTCAGCTCCAGGCTGATCACCGGGCGGCCGAAGAACTCCTGTGCCTCGTCGTGCGCCAGCGGGCTGCTGCGGAAGCCCTGCCCGGCCAGGATCCAGCCGGCCGTCACGGCCAGGTCGCCCTCCGCCTCGTTGACGTGCTCCGGCTCGCGCACCTCGGCGAAGCCGTGCGCCCGGAACCAGGCGAGGTGCGCGGGCGCCTCCTCGGTCCGCTCCGGGTTCGCGAACTTCGCGCCCAGCACCCGCCCGTCCACGACGGTGGCGCCGTTCGCCGCGAAGACCATGTCGGGCAGGCCGGGCAGCGGGTCGAGGATCTCCACGGTGTGGCCCAGCGCCCGGTAGCGGTCGCGCAGGTCCTCCCACTGGAACATGGCGAGCGCCGCGTCCACCGGCTTGCTCGGGTCCATCCACGGATTGATCGAGTAGGAGACGCGGAAGTGGGCCGGTGGGCACATCAGGTACCGGCGGGGTGTGGCGATGCGCAAGGCGGGCTCCTCGAGGGGTGGTTGAAGATGCCAGTGCCTCCGGCGGACGGGTGGTCCGCTGTCGGCGTCACGCGTACGCCGATTGTGCGCCCTCATCCGCTCCGCGCGCCTCGGCCCCGGCCCCTTTTCTCCGCCGCCCCACTTTCTCCCCCGCCTGACGCAGAGCCGTCCGCCGTAGCGGCGGTCCGCGGTCCGCCGCTACAGGCGCGCCCGCGCCGTGCCCGTCGCGAGATCGGCGAAGACGGCGCTGTTGTGGGCGAAGGCGTCACCGCACTCGGTGAGGAAGCGGGCGCGCTCGGCGGGACCGAAGGGGAGGGCGTCGAGGAGCAGGCGGTAGTCGCGCTTGAAGGCGGCCGGATTGGCGATCGCGTCGAAGACGTAGAAGCGGACGCCGTCACCGCCGGGCGCGAAGCCCCAGGTGCGCTCGGCGAGGGAACGGATGACCTGCCCGCCGGAGAGGTCGCCGAGGTAGCGGGTGTAGTGGTGTGCGACATAGCCGCCCGGCCAGCCGCGGGCCACCTCGGCGACCCGCGCGGCGTACCGCTCGGTGGCCGGCAGCGGCACCGCCCGCTCGCGCCACCCCGCGCCGCGCAGGTGGTCCAGGTCGCGTTCGAGCGCGGGCACCCGCCACAGCTCGGGCCGGACGAACGGACCGGCCACCGGATCGCCGGCCAGCGCCCGGCCGCCGTCCTCCAGCGCGCGGTAGACGAACCACAGCTGCTCGGTGTAGTCGGCGTACGCCCGCACGCCGAGTCCGCCGCCGAGCAGGTCGGTCATGAAGGCGGACTCCTCCGCCTCGGTGTGCTGCTCCCGGACGGCGGCGCGGACCACCGCGGAGAAGGGGTGCGAAGCCACGCGGAGCCTCCGGTCGGATCGGATGCGCGGTCCCTTCCGGCCCTTTGCCGGAAAAGTCCCGCCCGGGAAGAGTTCCACCCCGAGTGGGTGTTCATTCCTGCCAAGAGGCAGGATGGCCTCCACCACCCGCGTACCGTGTACCGCAACGGGCCGGGGGAGAGGGAAGGAGCTCGATGGCAGGCAAGAGCAGGATGTCCGGCTGGCTGCGACGCCGTACGGACGGAGCACCGGGTTCTGCCGCCCCCGTCGAGCGAGACGAACTGACGCTGGCCGCGGCGCGGGCCGGCTTCCCGGTCGCCCCGGCGGCCCACCCGGAGAACTACGGCTGTTCGTGCGGCCGGATCGGCTGCCCGATCCCCGGCCTGCACCCGCTGTCCCTGGCCTGGCAGACGCAGGCGAGCACCGATCCGCAGAAGGTCGAGGGCTGGCTGCGCACCCAGCCGCTGGCCGGCTTCGTCACCGCCACCGGCCTCAACCACGACGTGCTCGACGTGCCCGCCGAGGCGGGCCGCGTCGCGCTGGAGCGGCTCACCGCGGACGCCGCGGCCTTCGGCCCGGTGGCCCTGCACGGCGACGAGCGGATGCTCTTCTTCACCGCCACCCGCGGCACGCCGGTCGACGAGGACGAGTGGTGGCCGTGCGAGCTGGACTGCCATCCCGAGACCGCCGACGAGCACCCCGGCATCCGCTGGCACTGCCGCGGCAGCTACGTCCTGCTGCCGCCGGCCCGGCTCGCCTCCGGCGCCGACGTCAGCTGGCTGCCCGGACACGGCCCCGACCTGCCGCTGCCGGAACCGCTGCTGGTGCTCGACATCCTCAGCGACGCGTGCGCCCGGTTCGGCTATGAGCCGGAGGCCGAGCCGGTCGGCTGGGGCCGCTGACCCGGCTGACCCGCCCCACGCGACCCTGCTGCTCCCGCCGGCCGCAGGCGGGGCGTCACGCACCCTGCGCGCCCACCAGCCCGACCAGCCGGCTGACGAACTCCACCCGGCCCGCCGCCGCGCCGCCGGCCGCCGTGCGCGGCACCGTCACCAGCTGCTGGCCCACGTGTGAGAGCGTCACCGACGTCTTCGGCGCGCCCGTCATCAGCGCCCGCGTGCCCGCGTCGATCGTCAGGTCGTAGCCCGCCCGGTAGGTGGACCTCGACTGGTGGCGGGTGCCGAAGAAGACCAGCGCCCCGCCGTCCTTCGTGCGCAGCGCCGCGGGCGCGAAGTCGCCCGCGGTGTCGGCCTGGTCGGCGTACTGCGTCACCGAGTTCGCGGTCCGCGCGCGGGCGGCGCGATCGGCCCGCAGCTGCGTGGTCGAGCCGCCCGGCGCGAAGTCCCGGGCGTCCGTGCCCGACTGGAGGTACGCGCTGTAGGCCGCGCTCAGCTGTCCGGGCGGCACCAGCAGACCGGTCTGCGCGGCGGGCACCGGCAGCAGGTAGCCGTCCTGGTCGGTGGCCAGGCGCGGCAGCGCCTGCGGTGAGATCACCGCCAGGTAGTCCGCCATCCACGGCTGGGCCGCCGAGTCGCGGCGGAACAGCAGCAGCCACCGCGAGCCGTTGGCGCGGTTGGTCGCCGAGTCCGCCACGAAGAACTTCGGCCAGCCCACCTGCCGCGGTATCAGGAACCTGGTGTCGCTGAGCACCAGCGGCGAGGACGAGCGGGCGCCCTCGGGGTGCTGGCTGTGCGCCGACCTGATCCCGGCGCTGTCGATGGCGCCCAGCGGCCCCGCCTCGATCTGCCGGATGTACCGCTCGCCGTACGTCCGCGTCGCCTGGTTGTTCACCGCGGTGAAGTGCGCCACGACCCGGGCCGCCTCCGCGGGCCGCACCGACGGGACGTTCTCCCGCTCGCCGTGCACGGTGACGCAGCCGGCCAGCGGCACGGCCAGTGCGACGGCTGCGGCCCCCAGGCACAACCTGCGGCGGATCATGGTGCGTCGGCCCCCTCGGCGCTTGCGTACGCCTGTGCGTACCCGGCGAATCGCGGCCACCCTATCGGGCGGCCGCGGGCACCGGGTCAGGGGAGCGTGAGGACCTCGGCGCCGTCCCCGGTGACCACCAGCGTGTGCTCGAACTGCGCGGTGCGCCTGCGGTCCTTGGTCACCACGGTCCAGCCGTCGTCCCAGATGTCGTACTCGTGCGTGCCCAGCGTCAGCATCGGCTCGATGGTGAACGTCATGCCCGGCCGCATCACCGTGGTCGCCCGCGGGTCGTCGTAGTGCGGGATCACCAGGCCCGAGTGGAAGGAGGTGTTGATGCCGTGCCCGGTGAAGTCCCGCACCACGCCGTACCCGAAGCGCTTGGCGTACGACTCGATGACCCGGCCGATCACGTTGATCTGCCGCCCGGGGCGCACCGCCTTGATCGCCCGGTCCAGCGACTCGCGGGTCCGCTCGACCAGCAGCCGCGACTCCTCGTCGACGTCGCCGACGAAGTACGTGGCGTTGCAGTCGCCGTGCACACCGTGGATGTACGCGGTGACGTCGAGGTTCACGATGTCGCCGTCGCGCAGCACCGTGGAGTCCGGGATGCCGTGGCAGATCACCTCGTTGACCGAGGTGCACAGCGACTTGGGGAAGCCGCGGTAGCCCAGGTCCGACGGGTAGGCCCGGTGGTCGACCATGTACGCGTGCGCGATCCGGTCCAGCTCGTCCGTCGTCACGCCCGGCGCCACCGCCTTCGCGGCCTCCTCCATCGCCTGCGCCGCGATCCGCGACGCGATCCGCATCCGCTCGACGGTCTCCTCGTCCTGCACCTCGGGCCCGGTGTACGGGGTGGGCCCCGGCCGGCCCACGTACTCGGGGCGCGGAATGGACGCCGGCACCTGCCGGGCGGGGGAGAGCGTGCCGGGGACGAGCAGCGACTGACCAGACATGCCGACGAGTGTATCGGCGCGTCACCGGGCACGATGGCCAAGGCGGACGCCGCGCACGCGGCCTCCAGGGAGGTGGTCGGTCATGGCGCTGTTCAAGGCGAACAAGCCCGCGGGCAAGCCCGGCGAGTGGTTCTACTGCATCAAGCACAAGAAGGTCGAGGAGGGGCCCGAGTGCCCCGCCAAGGACCGCTTCGGCCCGTACCCCACCCGGGGGGAGGCGGAGCACGCGATGGAGCGGGTCGCGGAGCGCAACCAGGACTGGGACGCCCAGGACTAGCTCTCCTGGGCTCCCCCCGGACGCCCCACCGCGCGGGCCGGGCGCGGCCCGGGTTTTCCGGGTGCGCGGGGAACGGCGCGGCCGGGCGTGACGAGGGCTGGACGTCGTCACCGGCCCGGTGGGGCTGTTGCGGTCGTTGCCGGGCCGCCGGCCGGTGGTGGGTTGCTCGCGCCGTTCCCCGC
>NZ_JAZEWV010000036.1:0-67974 GCF_036353415.1 Actinacidiphila polyblastidii | reverse complement strand
GCGGGGGGGGGGGGGCGGCCCGCGCCCGCCCCCCCCCCCCCCCCCCCCGCGGCCGCTCAGTGGTAGTGGTGCTCGGGCGGCGGCGTGGTGGTGCACGTCAGCGGCCCGTCCGCCGGCACGATCCGCTCCACCGAGCCGGGGTTCATGTGGACCGAGGCGAGCTGCGCGGCGTTGAGGTAGCCGATGAACAGCCGCTTCCCGGCCGGCATCGCGGCCGGCACGAAGGTGAAGGTCACCCTGCCGTCGCCGGCCCTCTCACCCCTCATCACGTTCGCGACCCCGGGCCCGGACCCGCTGGGGCTCAGCTTTCCGTCGTCGTGCGGCCCCTTGCAGAACACACCCTCCTTGATCAGCACCGGGAACCCGGCCCTGCGCAGCGCCTTCTCCAGGCCCGCGTGGTCGCTGAAGTACGCGGACTTGTCCCAGGTGGCGACGAGTGTGCCGTCGGCCTTCGTGTCGACGCTGTACGCGGCGGTCCTGATGTGCACCGACCCGGCGCCCGCGCTGTCGCCCGCCGACGGCGGAGCCGTCGCGGGGTTGCCCAGCGCGGGCACCGCGACGGCGAGCGCCGCGGCGGCCGCGACCCCGGCGGTGCCCACGAGCACGCGCCGGTGGCGACGGACGCGGCCGGCCGCCTCGATCCGCTCCACCGGCGTCGACATGGTGACGGTGTCGAGGGAATTCCTCAGTGCGTCGAGCACCTCGTGGTCGTTCATGGTCAGACCTCCTGGTCGTTGGCAGTGCCGTCATCGACGGCGACGAGTTGGCCGCGCAGCGTCGAGACCGCTCGCGACAGGTGGGCGGTGACCGTGCCCTCCGCGATCCCCAGCACCCGGGCGGTGGCCCTGGTGTCCAGGTCGAGGAAGACCCGTAGCGCGATCACTTCCCGCTGCCGCTGGGGCAGTTGACGCAGCGCGGCGAGCAGACCGGGGTCCAGGTGCTCGACCTGCCGCGGATCGGGCACATCGGGCGGGCCGTCCTCCAGCCCGACCTCCTTGCGCCTGCGCCGCCACCACGACACCCGGGTGTTGAGCGCCGTGCGCACGATCCACGCGCGCGGCGCCGGGTGCCGGCTGACCTTCGGCCAGGAGGCCCAGGCCCGGGTGAACGCCTCGGCCACCAGGTCCTCGGCGAGCTGCCGATCGCCCACGCTCACCAGGACCGCCCGCAGGCAGACGTCCCGGCTGGCTCGGTAGAACTCCTTGAACTCCAGCTGCTTCACACCCCCTATACGCCGCAGCGCTCCCCCACGCTTACCTCGCCGGCGCGCCGGAGACCGGCCGGGATCGGGTGCCGTCGGAACCGCGGCTCCGACGGGCGCTCACGCTCCGCCCGCGCGGGCGGAGCGGGCGGCGCCGGCGGACCGATCCCGTCACCGGTGGCTACCGGTCGGCGGCGGTGACCAGGCCGTTGCGCCAGGCCCAGGCGATGAGGGCGCCCCGGTCCTCCAGGGCCAGCTTGGACAGCACGTGGTTGAGGTGGGTCTTGACGGTGGCCTGGCTGACGACCATCTCGCGGGCCACCTGGCGGTTGTTCAGGCCGGCGGCCACCAGCCGCACCACGTCCACCTCGCGGCGGGTCAGGCCCTCGGCCTCCGGGGGCGGCGCGGAACCGCCCACCGGTGCGGCGGCCGGAGCAGGGGCGGCGACCGCGGGGGCGGCCGGCTCGTCGAGGAGGAGCTGCACCAGGCGGCGCTGCACCGCGGGGTCCAGGACCGTACGCCCGGCGGCGACCTCCCGTACGGCGGAGAGCAGCTCCTCGCCGGTGGCGTCCTTGGTCAGGTAGCCGGCGGCACCGGCGCGCAGGGCGGGCAGGACCGCGTCGTCGTCGGCGTACGTGGTCAGGACCAGCACCCTGGTGCCGATGTCAGCGGCCAGGATGCCCGCGGTCACCTGCGCGCCGTCCAGGCCCGGCATCCGCAGGTCCACCAGCGCGACGTCCGGCCGCAGCTCGGTGGCCAGTCGCAGGGCCAGGCGGCCGTCTCCCGCCTGCCCCACCACGTCGATCTCGCCGGCCGAGGTCAGCAGCAGCACCACACCGTCGCGCACCACCGCCTGGTCGTCGGCGACCAGCACCCGAATCGTCACCCGTGCCCCTCTCTGACCCCGGTCCGCTCGCACCCCGCCCGCTCGCACCCCGCCCGCTCACACCCCCATCTTGCCGCCGGCGCCGCCCGCCGCCTGCCCCGGGCCCGGCCCCCGGTCCGGCGCGCGGTCCGACCCCGTGCGCGCGGGGGCGTCGGCGGGCGCGGCCACGGGCACGCGCAGGGTCACACGCCAGCCCGGTCCCTCGGGAGCCGGGCCCGCCGCCACCGTGCCGCCGGCCTGCCCGATCCGCTCGGTCATCCCCCGCAGGCCGCTGCCGCTCCCCTGCACGCCGGACCCGGCACGGCCCGCGGGCAGGCCGCGGTCGCGCACCGCGACACGGACCTCGCCGGCGTCCCAGGCGACGTTCACCTCGACGGGACTGCCGGTGGCGTAGCGCGCGGCGTTGGTCAGCGCCTCCTGCACCGCCCGGTACACCGCGTGCCCCGCCTCGGGAGTCAGCCGCCCGGGGCGGCCGGTGACCCGCAGCCGCGCGTCGCCGGGAAACCCGCCGACCAGCGCGCCCAGGTCGTCCGCGCTGCGCAGCGGCGCCGCCCGCAGCGCGCCGACCGCGGCGCGGGCCTCCTGCACGCCGTCGCGGGCCAGCTCCGCCGCCCGGTCCAGCGGCCCGGTCAGCGCCGGCGGGGCGCCCTCACGGGCCGCGACCACCCGTACGGCCTGCAACTGCACGGACAGGCCCGCCAGGCTGTGGGCCAGCACGTCGTGCATCTCGCGGGCGATCCGGCCGCGTTCCTCGACGGCCGCCGCCTCCTGCCGCACCAGCCGGGTCGCCTCCACCTCGGCCAGCAGCGCGAGGGCCCGGTCGCGCTCGGCCTGCAAGGCGGCGTGCTCCACCGTGCGGTCGGCGATGAACCAGGCGCCCACGCCGGCCAGCAGGCCGGTCACGCTGCCGGAGATCACCATGATCGCCACGCCGAAGCCGACCGCGACCACCGCCACGCCCGCACCCCGCACCGGGCCGGCCGGGACGCACAGCGGCAGCACCGCGGCGCCGGCCAGGACCGGGACCTCACCGAGGCCGTTGGGCGCCAGCAACGTGATCGCCAGACCGGTGGCGATGGTCAGCACCACGCCGTACACCGCCCGCTCCGGCCGCAGGATCCGGCGGCCCAGCAGCATGCCCAGCTCGGCGCCCACCCCCAGTGCGGCGACGGCCGCCTTGGTGGCGGCGCCCGGCGCGGCCACCACGGACAGCGCCATGCACAGCACCATGACGGCCGCGCCCGTCAGGTCCCGGCGGGTGAACTCCCGGCGGTCCCGACCCGTCGCCGACCAGGTGTTCGTCATTCCCGCACTCCGATCACGAGAGGCATCCGGTTCGCGGTCCGCGGTTCACGTCTCGCCGGGGCCATCCTCCACCCGGTGGCACTGTCACACGTACGCGCCGGGGAGGGCCTGCGGCGCGGGCGCCGGCGATCCGTCCCGCCGGGCACGGGCCAGCAGGAGCTGCCCGCGTACGACGATGGTGCCGAGGCGGACGACGACCTCGCCGAACGCCATCAGGATGAGCGCCACCACCCACGCCTGGGCGCTGGTGATGTGGTGCGCGGCGGAGAACCGGGCCAGGTGCGCGCCGCCGGAGGAGTGCGAGGACCACACGGCGAAGCCGAGCCGGAAGCCCATGCTGGCCACCCACAGGGCGGCCGCGCCCGCGGTGGCGCGTATCCGCACGTGGCCTTCGGCCAGCCGGACGCGGGTGAGCAGACCGCCGGACAGGCCGAAGACGACGCCCGCCCCGGCGAACACGCCCACCAGCGGCAGGTCGTCGCCCGCGGTCGGGATGTGGTGCAGATAGGTGGCCGCCGCCCAGCCGATGATGCCCAGCGGGAGCAGCACGGTGCGGGCGGTCAGCCGCTCCTCGCGCAACTGCCGGAACACGATGAGCACGAGAACGATGTCCAGGAGCCAGTCGGTGATCGTCATGACACCGAGCATCCGCCGCCGCGCGCCCGATGCCCTCAACCCACGGATGGAACACGGGTGGAACCCCGTCGAACCCCGTCTCCACCCGCCCTCTCGTGGCGCCGCCGCGCGACCAGCGCGACGACGACTCCGGCCGGTTTTTCTACAACGATAGAAACGCGCCGTGGACGAGCGGCGAATCCACTCCACCCCGGCCCGTCGGCCCGACCACTTCGCCCCTCCTTCTCGGCGTCACACGTATGGACATGCTCCTGACACTGTGCTGTCATCGTGCTGCAACAACTTTACATCGTTGGAATATCGGACGGTCGACGACTCCCGACGCCGACCGCGTCGGCTCCACCCCCCCACCTCGTGAGGAGCGTGCCCATGCTCGGAAAACCCAGGTTCGCCGTCCGGCGGCCGTGGCTCGGCAAGATCCTGCTGCCCGTCATGGCGGTGCTCGCCATGGTGTTCGGCGCCTTCACCGTCCTGCCCGGCGTCTCCCAGGCGGCGGGTTCGCTGCCGTGTGACATCTATGGTGCGGCGGGTACGCCGTGTGTGGCGGCGCACAGTACGACGCGTGCGTTGTTCTCGGCGTACAACGGTCCGCTGTACCAGGTCACGCGTGCTTCCGACGGCGGCAGGAGCGATGTCGGGCTGCTGGCGGCGGGCGGTTACGCCAACGCGCAGCAGCAGGACAGCTTCTGTGCGAACACCACGTGTCGGATCTCCAAGGTGTACGACCAGACCTCGCGCCACAACGATCTGCTGCCCGGTCCGGCCGGTACCGCGGGCGGGGTGGACCGCGGGGCGGACGCCGGTGAGATCGCGGTGACCGCGGGCGGTCACAAGGTGTACGGCATCTGGATCTCGCCGGGCGTGGGCTACCGGTACACCGGCGTCGCCTCGGGCGTGGCGGTCAACGGCCAGCCCGAGGGCGCCTACATGGTGGCCAGCGGCACCCACGTCGGCTCGGACTGCTGCTTCGACTACGGCAACGCCGAGCGGACCCCCTCCGACACCGGCAACGGCCACATGGACGCCGTCAGCATCGCCACCACCTGCTACTTCGCACCGTGCACCGGCTCGGGCCCCTGGGTCGAGGCCGACATGGAGAACGGCATGTTCCAAGGCGACAACGGCTCCAACACCGCCAACAAGGGCAACAACACCCCGTACGTGACCGCGATGTTGAAGAACAACGGCCAGACGACGTACGCCATCAAGGGCGGCAACTCGCAGTCCGGCGCCCTGTCCACCTGGTGGAGCGGCGCGCTGCCGACGCGCGGCGGCTACCGGCCGATGCAGCAGGAGGGCGGCATCATCCTCGGCACCGGCGGCGACAACAGCAACCGCAACCGCGGCACCTTCTTCGAGGGGGTGATGGTCGCCGGCTACCCGACCGACGCCGCGGACAACGCGGTGCAGGCGAACGTCGTCTCCGCCGGCTACTCCGGCCAGACGAACGTCCCCAACGGCCCGCAGGGCACGATCACCGGTCCCGGCGGCAAGTGCGTGGACGTCGCCGCCGACGACACCGGCGTGAACGGCGCGGCCGTCCAGCTGTGGGACTGCCAGAACTGGGCCGAGGACCAGTTCTGGACGCATCAGTCCAACGGCTCGCTGAGCACCATCGGGCGCTGCCTGGACATCAACGGCAACGGCACGGCGGCAGGCACCCAGGTGGAGCTGTGGGACTGCAACGGCGTCGGCGGCCAGAACTGGCAGCAGCGCTCGGACGGTTCGCTGTTCAACCCGCAGTCCGGCCGCTGCCTCGACTCGCCGAGCGGCGCGACCGGCAACGGCACACGGCTGCAGATCTGGGACTGCAACGGCAGCGCCGCCCAGAAGTTCACGCTGCACTGACCGGTGGGTGCGCCGGACCGGCGGTCCGGCGCACCCGCTCCCGTACCCGCACCCGCACCCGCACCCGCGCGGCTTCCCGGCCACCCGCACCGTCCTCTCCCCCCTCGTGACAGCTGTCATACGAAAACATGGACGCCGGGCACTGAGGGACGCCGCGCGCCGGCCCGTACCTTCTTCCCATGACGAGAACGGGCGGGACCGAAGAGCAGAAGACCGATGTCAAGGTGAGCCTGATCGGCGGTCACCGGCTCAAGGGCGAGACCCTGCACGAGCGGACGCTGACCGCGTCCCTCATCGGCGGGGCGGACGTCGACCTCACCGACATCGACATCCCCGACGGCGCCGAGCTGCGCATCACCAAGCTGAGCCTGATCGGCGGCGTCAGCATCAGGGTCCGCCCGGAGGTCCGGGTGGAGGTGCACGGCATCCGGCTGGGCGGCGTGAAGGACGACGGCCCGTCCGGGCCCGGGGGGCCGACGGTCCGTGTCGACGCATGGGGGCTGCTCGGCGGGGTCAGCGTCACCCGCGGGTGACCGCGGCAGAGTGAGGGGGAGGGGGAGGCGGCGGCGCGCGTCACCGCACGGCGCCTCCGGGCACCGCGGCGAGCAGCTCCCGGGTGTAGGGGTGGGCCGGTGCGCCGAAGACCCGGTCGACAGGTCCGGTCTCGACGAGCCGCCCCTGACGCATCACACCGACGCGGGAGGCGATCCGGCGGACCACCGCGAGGTCGTGGGAGATGAAGAGGTAGCTGAGCCCCAGTTCGCCCTGGAGGTCCGCGAGCAGGTCCAGGATCTGGGCCTGGGAGGACACGTCCAGCGCGGAGACCGGCTCGTCGCACACCACCAGGTCGGGGCCCAGCGCCAGCGCGCGGGCGATGGCGACGCGCTGGCGCTGGCCGCCGGAGAGTTCGGCGGCCCTGCGGCCGAGGAGGGCGGCGGGCAGGCGTACCTGGTCGATCAGCCGGGCCGCGCGCCGCGCCCGGTCGGCGCGGGAGCCGACGCGGAACGCGCGCAGCGGCTCCGAGACGATCTCGGCGACGGACAGCCGCGGCGACAGCGAGGCGTACGGGTTCTGGTGGACGATCTGCATCCGGCGGCGCAGCCGGCGCAGCTCGCCGCCGCCGAGCCGGGTGATGTCCCGGCCGTCGAAGAGGACCTGGCCGGAGGTGGGGGCGGTGAGGCGTACCAGCATGCGCGCGGTGGTCGACTTGCCCGAGCCGGACTCGCCGACCAGTGCGAGGGTTTCGCCGCGGCCGATGCGCAGGCTGACGCCGTCGACCGCGCGCGGCGCGGGGGTCCGCTCGCCGCGGCGGGCGGGGTACTCCTTGACCAGGTCGGCTGCCACGACCAGGTCGGCGGGCGGGGCGCCACCGGTCCGCTCGGGTGGCGCCGGCCGGGGCGGCTCGGCCAGGCTCGGGGCCGCCGCCAGCAGCGCGCGGGTGTAGGGGTGGCGGGGCGACCGGAGTACCTGCCGGACCGGGCCGGTCTCCACGGCCTCGCCGCGTGACATGACGGCCACCCGGTCCGCGCGGTCCGCGGCGATCCCGAGGTCGTGGGTGATCAGCAGAACCGCGATGCCGCGCTCGCGGGTCAGGGCCGCGAGGTGGTCGAGGATGGTGCGCTGGACGGTGACGTCCAGCGCGCTCGTGGGCTCGTCGGCGATGACGAGCCGGGGCCGGGCGGCGAGCGCCACCGCGATCAGCACCCGCTGGCGCATGCCGCCGGACAGTTCGTGGGGGTACCGGCGGGCGACCCGGGCGGGGTCGGGCAGACCGGCCTCGGCGAGCAGTTCCAGGGCGCGGCGCGCGGCGGCCGGCCGGTCGGCGAGGCGGTGGATGAGCAGGACCTCGGCAACCTGGTGGCCGATGCGCTGCACGGGGTTGAGCGAGACCGACGGGTCCTGCGGGACCAGGCCGATCTCGCGGCCCCTGAGCGCACGCAGGACGCTCTCGCCGGCCCGCGCGAGGTCGGTGCCCGCGAACAGGATCTCGCCGCCGTCGATCGAGCCGCCGCGCGGCAGCAGCCCCATGACGGCGTGCGCGGAGGTGCTCTTGCCGGAGCCCGACTCCCCCACGAGCGCGACGACTTCGCCCGGCCGGACGGTCAGGTCGACGCCGCGGACGGCCGGCACCCGGCCCGCCCTGGTGCGGTAGGAGATCGCCAACTTCCTGACGTCCAGCAGGGGTTCGCTCGACGCCGGGGCTGGGGGTGTCAGGGGTGTCATCGGGTCTCCTCCGTGTCCTCGCCGTCGAGGGCGCGGGCGATGCGGTTCGCGGCGAGCACGGTCGCCGCGATGACGAGGCCGGGCAGGGTGGTCAGCCACCAGGCGGTCGCGAGGTAGTTGCGGCCGTCCGAGACCAGCGAGCCCCACTCGGGCGCGGGCGGCTGGGCGCCGTAGCCGAGGAAGGACAGCGAGGAGACCTGGAGGACGACCGCGCCGAAGTCGACGGCCGCGTAGACCAGGACCGGTCCTGCGGCGTTCGGCAGCACGTGGCACAGCAGGACCGACGGCCACCTGGTGCCGGAGGCGCGTGCCGCCTCCACGTAGCCGGACACCCCGATCTTGAGCACCTCGGCGCGCATGATCCGGGCGAAGGTCGACACGCTGGTCACGCCGACGGCGAGGGCCACCTGGACGGTGCCGAATCCGAGGGCGGTCACCAGCGCGAGCGAGAGCAGCAGGCCGGGGATGGCGAGCAGGACGTCGGTGAGCCGCATCAGCGCGTCGTCCACGACTCCACCGCGGTAGCCGGCGAGCAGCCCGGCCAGCGAGCCGACGACGAGGCCGACGAGGACGGCGAGCACGGTCGCCTGCAGAGTGAGCAGCGACCCGTGCACCACCCGTGCGAACAGGTCACGGCCCAACTCGTCGGTGCCGAAGGGGTGTCCGGCGGAGGGGGCCTGGAGCTTGTCGCGCGGGGCGGCGGCCAGCGGGTCGCGCGAGGCGAGCAGGCCGGGAAGGAACACGGCGAGCAGCACCGCCGCGAGCAGCAGCAGGGAAGCGACCAGGCCGGGCCGCCGCAGCCAGAACCCGGCGCTGCGGACGCCACGGCCGGTCCGGGACGGCGCGTCCTCCTGCGCCGGGGCGGTGGAGGCGGCCGCGCCGGGGTCCGCCTGGACGTCCTCGCCCGGTCGCGGCGTTCCCGCGTCGGGGATGCTCAGTTCGGTCATGCCGCCACCGCCGTCCGGTCGGTCGTCGTGGTGATCCGCGGGTCGAGCAGCGGATGGATCAGGTCGACGGCCAGGGTGGTCAGGACGAACGCGACGGCGCCGAGCACCACCACGCCCTGGACGACCGGGATGTCCTGCACGGTCACGGCGGCCGCCGTCTCGCGTCCGATGCCGGCGCGGGCGAAGACCGTCTCGACGACCACGGCTCCGGCCAGCACGTTGCCGGTCATGACGCCGACGAGGGTCAGGGCCGGGATCGAGGCGTTGCGCAGCGCGTGGCCGAACAGGACCCGTGCCCGGCCCGCGCCCTTGGCCAGCGCGGTCTGGATGTACGGCTCGGCCAGCGCGGTCCGCAGGCTGCGGGCGAGCACCTGGGCGATCAGTGCGGCGCCCGGCAGCGCGAGCGTGACGGAGGGCAGCACGAGCGAGTCGAAGCCCTCGTCGCCGAAGGCCGGGAAGACCCGCCAGCGGAAGGACAGCAGTTGGACGAGGACCAGGCCGACCCAGAAGGTGGGCGCCGAGACCCCCGCCGCGGGCAGCGACAGGAGCAGCCGGCGGAGCGGGCCGCTGCGGGTCCAGCTCGCGAGCAGGGCGAGCGCGCCGCCCAGCACCACCGCCACCAGCAGGGCGGCGGCGGCCAGTTGAAGGGTGGTGGGGAGCGCCTGCGCGATCAGGCGGGTGACCGGGGTGCCGCTCTGCACGGATCGGCCGAGGTCGCCGTGCAGAGCGTGCAGCAGCCGGGTGCCGTACTGCTGGGCGAGCGGCTGGTCGAGCCCGTACTGGTGGCGCAGCGCGTCGGTCTGCTCCCGGGTGACGGTGCTCGCGTCACCGCCGCCCGCCGCCATGATCGTCGCCGGGTCGCCGGGCAGCAGGTACAGCACACCGAAGGACACCGTGTAGGCGGCCCACAGCACGAACACGGCCTGGAACAGCCGCCGCAGAAGGTAGTTCCTCATCATCGCCTTCGGTACGCCGGGTCGGGACGGTGGCGGTCGGGTGGTGAGCGGTCAGGAGAGCCAGGCGTCGTAGAACTGGGCCTGGGACGAGGAGCCGAGGGTGATCCCGTGCACCCGGGAGCCCAGCGCGTAGACACTGGTCATCTCGAACACCGGTATCTGGTAGGCCTGTTCGAGCACCCGTCGCTGCGCGTCGGCGACGTACGCGGCGCGCTGGGCCGGGTCGGCGGCGGACGCCTGCCGGTCGAGCAGGTCCTCCAGCCGGGTGTCGTGGATGTGGGAGAGGTTGAGCAGCTTGCTGGAGAAGGCGGTGCGCAGGATGTCCGGGTCGGCGCGGGTGCCGTTGCCCCAGGCGAGGTCGTAGTCGCCGCTCTTCTGGGCCTGCTGGTAGTCGGCGATCGTCAGCACCCTGAGGGTGACGCCGATGCCGACCTTCTTCAGCTGCTGCTGGACGAGTTCGAGGACGGACTGGTTGGGGCCGAAGTTGGGCGCGAGGATGATCTTGAGGTCGAGCTTGGCGCCGTTCTTCGCGCGGATGCCGTCGGGGCCGGGCTTCCAGCCGGCGGCGTCGAGGATCCGTTCGGCGGCCGCGGGGTCGTGGGCGAGCAGCGCGGCGTTGTCCCGGTAGTCGTCGGTGGTGCTTGACAGGGAGCTGGTGGCCGGGCGGTAACTGCCGCTCAGGATGGTGTCGACGACCTCCTTGCGGTCGACGGCGACCTCCAGTGCGCGGCGCACGGCGATGTCGCCGGCCTGGGGGCGTGACGTGTTGGCGCTCAGGGCGACGGGAACGCCGGGGTTCGGCCGGGACAGCAGCTTCTCGCCCTGGCTCCGCAGTCCCGCCTCGTCCTGCGGCGCGACGCCGGCGATGGCGTCGACCTGCCCCGATTCGAGGCTGCCGGTGCGCACTCCGGACTCGGGGACCACCTTGAAGCTGATCCTCTCCAGGTAGGCGGGCCCGGTGTGTCCGGCCTGGCCCGATCCGCCCTTGTAGTTCGCGCGCCGGCTCAGCTCCACCGACTTTCCCGGTGTGTAGCCGTCCAGCACGAACGGCCCCGAGCCGATCAGCGGCCCCGTGCACAGGCTGTCGGCGGGCCTCCTCAGACTGGCGTCGGCCAGCAGGCCGAGCGTGGTTGTTGAAGTGGCCTGCAGGAACTGGGCGTTGGGGTGGTCGAAGGTGACCTTCGCGGTGTGGGCGTCGACGACCTCGGTGCCCTTGTAGCCGCTGAGGTAGCCGGACCCGAAGATCGACTTGGCGCCGAGCTGCACGACGGCGTCGAGGTTCTCCTTGACGGACCGGGCGTCGACGGGCGTGCCGTCGCTGAAGGTCGCGTCGTCGCGCAGGTGGAAGGTGAACGCGGTGGCGTTCGGGCTGACCTCCCAGGAGGAGGCGAGCCAGGGGACGATCTTGCCCGTCGCCGGGTTCTGGTCGGTGAGCGAGTCGACCAGCCCGCGGGCCGCGTAGACCGCGTCGTTGGTGGCGGCCTGGTGGGGGTCGACGCACAGCGGGTCGGAGCCGAGCGCGAAGGTCAGGTGGCCGCCCGCGTGCGGCTTGGTGTCGGCGCCCGAGGGGGACGAGGAGGAGGACGTCGAGGAGCAGGCCGCCAGCGTCACCGACAGGACGACGGCGGAGGCGAGTACGGCGGCGGGCGGACGTGAGCCGGGCATGGAAGGGCCTTCCGGGCGAGAGGTCGTGGTGGGTCGGGCGGCCGCCGCGCTCGGTGCGCGGCGGAGAAGGGGTCGAACGGGGTGGGGTTGGGGTGGGACGGGTGTGCGGCCCGGGTGAGGGCGGCCCGGGGTGGGGTCGTCGTCCGGCGGCCATCGGCCGTCGTGTCCGCTCAGCCGTGTCCCATCCGGAACCCGATGCCGCGGAGCGTGACGATCCAGCTCGGGTCGCCCAGCTTCTTGCGCACCGCGCTGACATGGGTGTCGATGGTGCGGCTGGCCTTGGCGCTCAGCGGCCGGCCGTCGTGCTGGTAGCCCCAGACGTCGGCCATCAACTGGGCGCGCGAGAACACGGTCTGCGGGTGCGAGGCGAGGCGGTGCAGCAGGCAGTACTCGATGCGCGTCAGGTTGATCAGCCGGCCGTTGATCCGCACCTCCCGCGTGTCCGGGTCGATGCACAGCGAGCCGACCACGACGGGCTGCGACCGCGGCCGGCCGGCCGGCCGCGAGCCGGACCGCCGCAGGACGGCCTCGATGCGGGCGAGCAGTTCGCGGAAGCCGAACGGCTTGGCCATACAGTCGTCGCAGCCGGCCTGCAGGCACAGGACCCGGTCAAGATCGGTCCCGGGATCGGTGAAGGCGATGATGGGTATGTCGCTCGCCGCCCGCAGTAATCGGCAGACCTCGAGACCGTCGATGTCAGGCAGTGCCAGGTCGATCAGAAGGAAATCGAACTTCGGGTACTTCTCCAGCGCCTCCGCCCCCGTGGCGCAGAGTTCGGTGTGGAATCCGTGGCGAAGCAACTCGGCGCTCAGTCCGTCGACCCCGACGGCGCCGGAATCCGCTACCAGTACCTGCATGACTCCCTTGCCCCCGTGGCGTCCGCTCGAAATTTCTCATGCAGGTTAACCGGCGCCCGGCGGACTTCAAGGCTCCGCCGACACATTTCATACCACTGCAAAGTTTCGGCAACCGTCCCGCTGCGGCACAGGCCCGAGAAGGCCGCCGACCGGGCAAAGCGTCAAGAAATCTACAGCTCCCTTGACGCTTTCTTGAGAGTTGTCCGGCCGGCCTCCCTACCTCTGAGGTCGGGGTCTCTGCGGCAGCGTCAGGCGCGGCTTGCACCGACTTGACATTCTCCTCACATTCATTTTCAGAGAACCTTGATTTTTTTGCTTGAATGCGGCAGGCCGGGTGCCGCAAGATATCGGTGTCCGGCGAAAACCCGGGCCGGCGTGTTCCGAACGTCGCGAACCGTCCATTCACTGATCCTCGGAAAGAGTCCACACGCGATTACCCCTTCAGATGGGAGAGGCGTATGAGCGGCTCGGTCATCATTACCGGAGCCGGTCCGGCCGGGCTTGCGCTCGCCGGTGAACTGCGATTGGCGGGCATCGAGGTCACCGTGCTGGAACGCCTTTCCGGCCGGACCGCGGAATCACGCGGAATCGGTCTGACCCTGCGCACCGTCGAGACGTTCGCCCAGCGCGGGCTGCTGCGCCGCTTCGGCGACGCGCCGACCAGCGAGCAGGGGCACTTCGGCGGCGTCCCGCTCGACCTCGGCGTCCTGGACGGCGCGTACCGGTCGGCCAGGTCCGTGCCGCAGTCCGTCACCGAGGCGGTCCTGGAGCAGTGGGCGCGGGAGCTGGGCGCCGACATCCGGCGCGGCCACGAGTTCCGCTCCTACCGGGAGGAGGACGGGTCCGTCGCCGTACGCGTCGGCACCCCGCAGGGCGAGCGGACCCTGCGCGCGGACTACCTGGTCGGCGCGGACGGCGGCCGCAGCAGCGTCCGCAAGGCCGGCGGCTTCGACTTCCCGGGCACCGCGGCGACCACGGAACTGCTGCTCGCGGACGTCCGCGGCGTCGAGGTGGCGCCGCGGATGACCGGTGAGCTGCTGGCGGCCGGGATGGTGATGTCGGCGCCACTTCCCGGCGGCGTCCACCGGGTGATCGTCGGCGAGCGGGGCGCGCCGCCGCGCAGGCGCGGCGGTCCGCCGGCCTTCCAGGAGGTCGCCGACGTCTGGAAGCGGCTGACCGGGGACGACATCTCGCACGCCGAGCCGGTGTGGGTCAGCGCCTTCACCGACGCGGCGCGCCAAGCCGCCGAGTACCGCCGCGGCCGCGTCCTGCTCACCGGCGACGCGGCGCACATCCACCTGCCGGCCGGCGGCCAGGGCATGAACACCGGCATCCAGGACTCGGTGAACCTCGGCTGGAAGCTCGCCGCGGTCCTGCACGGCACGGCGCCGCGGTCGCTGCTGGACACCTACCACTCCGAACGGCACCCGGTGGGAGTGGAGTTGCTCGCCAACACCGCGGCCCAGAGCCAGCTGATCCTCGGCGGCGCGCAGGCGCAGCCGCTGCGCGACGTGCTCACCGAGCTGGTGCGCTACGAGGACGTCGCCCGCCATCTCGCCGCCAAGGTCAGCGGGCTGTCGATCAGGTACGACGTGGGTCCCGGCCGGAACCCGCTGCTCGGGGCACGCATGCCGCACCTGGGGCTGACCGTGCGGGGGCGCCGTACCAGCAGCACCGCGCTGCTCACCGGCGGCCGCGGCGTCCTGCTGGACCTGGCGGACAACCCGCACCTGCGCCGCCGCGCCGCTCCCTGGAGCGAACGGATCGACATCGTCACCGCCGCCCCCGACAGCGAGGAGAAGCTCCCGGACGCGTTCGACACCACCACCGCGGTACTGGTCCGCCCCGACGGCTACGTCGCCTGGGCAGGACCCGGCAGCCAGCACGACCTGCCCACGGCGCTCAGCCGCTGGTTCGGTCCCGCCCGACGCGCATCCCCCTCCCCCCGGCCGCCGGCGCCACGACCGTGACACCACCTGCCGCGGTGCGGCCGCCGGCGCCCGTCCGACCGGCACCTCCGGCACCGCCGGGAGATCCAGGACATCCACGAAAGGCAGACATGTACAGCACCCTGATCGTCGCCCGCATCGAACCGGGCTCCGCCGAGCACGTCGCCGACATCTTCGGCGCCTTCGACGCCACCGAGATGCCGCACCTCATGGGCACCCGGCGCCGCGAGCTGTTCGCCTACCGGGGCCTGTACTTCCACCTCCAGGACTTCGCCGGCGAGGACGGCGGCGAGCACATCCAGGCGGCCAGGACCGACCCCCGGTTCATCCGGATCAGCGAGGACCTCAAGCCGCACATCGAGGCCTACGACCCGGCCACCTGGCGCTCGCCCGCCGACGCGATGGCGCAGCGCTTCTACCACTGGAGCGCCGAGTGAGCGCGACGGGCGGCCGCCGCGTCGTCATCACCGGGGTGGGCGTCACGGCTCCCGGCGGCATCGGCGTCAAGGACTTCTGGCAGCTGCTGACCGACGGGCGCACCGCGACGCGGCGGATCTCGTTCTTCGACCCCTCGCCGTTCCGCTCGCAGATCGCCGCCGAGGCGGACTTCGACGCCGAGCTGTCCGGGCTCACCCCGCAGGAGGTCCGCCGGATGGACCGCGCCGCGCAGTTCGCGGTGGTCACCGCCCGCGAGGCGGTCGCCGACAGCGGCCTGGACTTCGCCGCCCTGGACCCGCACCGCATCGGTGTGACCATCGGCAGCGCGGTCGGCGCGACCACCGGACTCGACCAGGAGTACCGGGCGGTCAGCGACGGCGGCCGGCTCGACCTGGTCGACCACGAGTACGCCGTGCCGCACCTCTACAACTTCCTGGTGCCCAGCTCGTTCGCGAGCGAGGTCGCCTGGGCGGTCGGCGCGGAGGGACCCGGCACCGTCGTGTCCACCGGGTGCACCTCCGGGCTCGACGCGGTCGGCTACGCCACCGACCTGATCAGGGACGGGGTCGCCGACGTCGTCGTCGCCGGGGCGAGCGACGCGCCGATCTCCCCCATCACCGTCGCCTGCTTCGACGCCATCAAGGCCACCACGGCTCGCAACGACGACCCCGAGCACGCCTCGCGGCCGTTCGACGCCAGCCGGACCGGATTCGTCCTCGGCGAGGGCGCGGCCGTCTTCGTCCTGGAGGAGTTGGAGAGCGCGCGCCGCCGCGGCGCGCACGTCTACGCCGAGGTGGCCGGCTACGCGACCCGGTCCAACGCCTTCCACATGACCGGACTGCGCCCGGACGGCGCGGAGATGGCCGAGGCGATCCGGGTGGCGCTCGACGAGGCCCGGCTGGTGCCGGAGGACGTCGACTACATCAACGCGCACGGCTCCGGCACCAAGCAGAACGACCGGCACGAGACCGCCGCGTTCAAGCGGAGCCTCGGCGACCACGCGTACCGGACGCCGGTCAGCTCCATCAAGTCCATGGTGGGCCACTCGCTGGGCGCCATCGGGTCCATCGAGATCGCCGCGTCCGTGCTGGCGATGGAGCACGCGGTGGTGCCGCCGACGGCCAACCTGCACACCCCCGATCCGGAGTGCGACCTCGACTACGTGCCGGTGACCGCGCGTGACTGGCGGACGGACGCGGTGCTGTCGGTCGGCAGCGGCTTCGGCGGCTTCCAGAGCGCCGTGGTGCTCGCCCGCCCCGACCGGAGCGCCCGGTGAGCGCGCCGGCGGTGCACGCGCCGGCAGTCGTCACCGGCCTCGGTGTGGCCGCGCCCAACGGGCTCGGCGTGGAGGAGTACTGGGCGGCGACGCTCGACGGCCGCAGCGGCATCGGACGGATCAGCCGCTTCGACCCGTCGGACTACCCGTCGCGGCTCGCCGGCGAGATCGACGGCTTCAGCGCCGGGGAGCACCTGCCCAACAGGCTGCTGCCGCAGACCGACCGGATGACCCAACTCGCCCTGGTCAGCGCCGACTGGTCACTGCAGGACGCCGGGGTCGACCCGGCCCAGCTGCCCCACTACTCGGCCGGCGTGATCACCGCCAGCCACTCAGGTGGCTTCGAGTTCGGCCAGAATGAGCTGAAGGCGCTGTGGAGCAAGGGCGGCAAGTACGTGTCGGCGTACCAGTCCTTCGCCTGGTTCTACGCCGTCAACAGCGGGCAGATCTCCATCCGCCACGGCCTGCGCGGCCCCAGCAGCGTGGTCATCAGCGACCAGGCCGGCGGCCTCGACGCGCTCGCCCAGGCCCGCCGCCAGGTGCGCAAGGGCACGTCGCTGGTGGTGGCCGGCGCGGTCGACGCGTCGATCTGCTCCTGGGGATGGGTGGCGCAGCTGGCGAGCGGCAGGCTGGCCACCGGAGACGACGCCGCGCGCGCCTACCTGCCCTTCGACGCGGCCGCGCGCGGACATGTGCCGGGCGAGGGCGGCGCGCTGCTGGTCGTCGAGGACGCGGAGCGGGCCAGGGCGCGCGGCGCCGCGAAGATCTACGGCGAGCTCGCCGGGCACGCGGCCACCATGGACCCCCGGCCCGGCAGCGGCCGGGCCCCGGGCATCGAGCGGGCGATCGACGGCGCGCTGCGGGACGCCGGGATCGGGCCGGGCGACGTGGACGTGGTCTTCGCCGACGCTGCGGCGATCCCCGAACTCGACCGCATCGAGGCCGCGGCGCTCACCAGGACGTTCGGGCCGCGCGGAGTCCCGGTCACCGCGCCCAAGACGATGACCGGGCGGCTCTACTCGGGGGCGGCCCCGCTGGACGTCGCGGCCGCACTGCTGAGCATCCGCGACGGTGTCATCCCGCCCACCATCGGCAGCTCGCTCGCCGACCCGTACGACATCGACCTGGTCGTCGGCGCCCCCCGGCCGGCGCCGGTGCGGACCGCACTGGTGCTCGCCCGCGGGCAGGGCGGCTTCAACTCGGCCCTGGTGGTGCGCGCGGCCCGCTGAGACCGCGGGGCCGCCCGCCGGCTCCCGCGCCCGCGATCTGCCCGGCGACCGCGCACGACGCCGGCTCCGCCACCCACGTCCCCCTCCCGGACACCACCCCTCCATGAAAGGCCCGGACATGTCCACCAGCCCGTTCACCCTCGACGACCTGCGGCGCATCCTGCTGGAGGCCGCCGGCGCCGACGAGAACGTCGACCTCACCGGTGACATCGTCGACACCGAGTTCCAAGCGCTCGGCTACGAGTCCCTCGCGCTGCTGGAGACCGGCAGCCGGATCGAGCGCGAGTTCGGCATCTCGCTGGACGACTCCGCGCTGACCGACGCGGTCACCCCCCGCGGCCTCATCGACATCGTCAACGAGCAGCTCTCCGCTGCCTCCACCGCCTGAGGAGGAAGACCATGACACAGACCACCGGACGCGTCGCCCTGGTGACGGGCGCGACCAGCGGCATCGGACTGGCGGTCGCCCGGCTGCTGGCCGGCCAGGGCCACCGGGTGTTCATCGGCGCCCGCAACGCCGACAACGTCGCGGCCACCGTCAAGGAACTGCGCGCCGAGGGCCTGGAGGTCGAGGGCCAGGCCGTCGACGTCCGCAGCGACGACGACGTCAGGGCCTTCGTCCGGGGCGCCGTCGACCGCTTCGGCCCGATCCACGTACTGGTCAACAACGCCGGCCGCAGCGGCGGCGGAGTGACCGCCGACATCGCCGACGAGCTCTGGTACGACGTGATCGAGACGAACCTGAACAGCGTCTTCCGGGTCACCCGTGAGGTGCTCAACGCCGGTGGCCTGCGGGTCAGGAGCAGCGGCCGGATCATCAACATCGCGTCCACCGCCGGGAAGCAGGGCGTGGTGCTCGGCGCCCCGTACTCGGCCTCCAAGCACGGCGTCGTCGGCTTCACCAAGGCGCTCGGCAACGAGCTGGCCCCCACCGGGATCACCGTCAACGCGGTCTGCCCCGGCTACGTCGAGACGCCGATGGCCCAGCGCGTGCGGCTGGGTTACGCGGCCGCGTACGACACCAGCGAGGACGCGATCAAGGAGAAGTTCGAGGCGAAGATCCCGCTCGGCCGCTACTCCTCGCCGGAGGAGGTGGCCGGACTGGTCGGCTATCTCGCCTCCGACACCGCCGCGTCCATCACCTCGCAGGCGCTCAACGTCTGCGGCGGCCTCGGCAACTTCTGACCACCCGGCTCCGCCGGCCGCTGCCCGTCTCTTCCCGTCACTCCCCCCTTCCGCACCGATCGGAGCTGCGACCATGACGACCCGCGAGGTCGAACACGAGATCACCGTCCAGGCGCGCGCCGCCGACGTCTACCGGCTTCTCGCCGAGGTCGAGAACTGGCCGCGGCTCTTTCCGCCGTCGGTCTACGTCGACTACCTCGAACGCGACGGCAACGAGGAACGCATCCGCATCTGGGCCACCGCCAACGGCGAGGCAAAGAACTGGAGTTCACGGCGCACGCTGGACCCCGAGGCGCTGCGCATCCGGTTCTGGCAGGAGGTCTCGGCGCCTCCGGTGGCCGAGATGACGGGCACCTGGATCATCGAGCGGATCGGCGACCAGGAGTCCCGGATACGCCTGCTGCACAGCTACCGCGCGATCGACGACGACCCGGAGGGCCTGAGCTGGATCGACGCGGCGGTCGACCGCAACAGCAAGGCGGAACTGCCGGGCTTGAAAGCTCAGTTGGAGCTCTCCGCGCAGAACGCGGAGCTGAGCCTGTCCTTCGAGGACAGCGTCCGGGTGGAGGGCGCCGCCAAGGACGTCTACGACTTCGTCAACGAGGCGCACCTGTGGACGGAGCGGCTGCCGCACGTCGCCGGCGTCGAGCTGACCGAGGACACCCCGGGCCTGCAGACCCTGCGGCTCGAAACCCTCACCAAGGACGGCTCGACGCACATCACGGAGTCGGTCCGGGTCTGCTTCCCGCACCACAAGATCGCCTACAAGCAGACCACGCTGCCCGCGCTGCTCGATCTGCACACCGGCTACTGGACGTTCGAGGAGGGCGCGGACGGCGTCACCACCGCCACCTCCCAGCACACTGTGGTGCTCAACGCCGAGAGCATCGCCGCGGTGCTCGGCCCGGAGGCGGGCGTCCCGGAGGCCCGCCGGTTCATCCGCGAGGCCCTGGGCGGCAACAGCCGGGCCACGCTGCGGCACGCCAAGGAGTACGCGGAAGCGCGGCGCTGAGCATGGCGCACCCACTGGACACCGACGTGGTCGTGGTCGGGGCGGGACCGGCCGGGCTGCTGCTCGCCGGCGAGCTGCGCCGGGGCGGCGCCCGGGTCACCGTCCTGGAGCAGCTCACCGAGCCGACCACCGAGTCCCGCGCGTCCACGCTGCACGCCCGCACCATGGAGATCCTCGCCGAGCGCGGGCTGCTGGAGCGGCTGGGTGAGCTGCCGAGCGGCGGTCCCGGCCACTTCGGCGGCCTGCCGCTCGACCTGACCGCGGCCGACCCCGGCCACCCCTACGCAGGACAGTGGAAGTGCGCGCAGGCGCGCCTGGAGGCGGCGCTGCAGGAGTGGGCGACCGGGCTGGGCGCGCGAGTGCTGCGCGGGCACGTGCTGACGGGCCTGCGCGTGCGGGCCGACCGCGTCGAGGCCGGCTTCATCGCGCTGGGCGGGCAGCCGGCCGTCCTGAGCGCCTCGTACCTGGTCGGCTGCGACGGTGAGCGGAGCACCGTGCGCCAGCTGGCCGGGTTCGAGGTGACCGGGCAGGACGCCACCCTGGAGATGCTCCGGGCGGACCTGGCGGGCATCGACGTGCCGAACCGGCGCTTCGAGCGCCATCCGCACGGGCTGGCCACCGCCTTCCGCTGGCCCGACGGCACCACCCGGGTCATGGTGCACGTCCACGGCAGCACGCCCGGCCGCCGCACCGGCGCGCCGGGACTGGCCGAAGTGGTCGACGCCTGGGCCCTGGTGACCGGCGAGGACATCAGCGCCGGCACCCCGGTCTGGCTCAACGCCTTCGACGACACCCGGCTCCAGGCCGACCGCTACGTCAAGGGCCGGGTGCTGCTCGCCGGGGACGCGGCCCACGTGCAGATGCCGGTCGGCGGCCAGGCGCTCAACCTCGCCCTGCAGGACGCCGCGGACCTCGGCGGCAAGCTCGCCCGGCAGGTCGCCGAGGCGGACGACGTCGCCGGGCCCGAGGCGCCGGGCGGCTCCGCGCTGCTCGACAGTTACCACGACGCCCGCCACCGGATCGGCGCGGCGACGCTCACCAACATCCAGGCCCAGGCCCGGCTGCTGCTCGGCGGACCGGAAGTGGACGGGCTGCGCTCCGTCTTCGGCGAGCTGCTGGAGATCGGCTCGGCCCGCCGCCATCTGGCCCGCGCGATCAGCGGGCTCGGGGCGCCGGAGCCCGCACCCGCCGGCCTCGACCCCGCCTGAGCCCCACCGACATCACCCCCGCGACCGTAGGAGACAGACCATGAGCAGGCTCGTCGGCAGGACGGCACTCGTCACCGGATCCAGCCGCGGCATCGGCCGCGCCATCGCCGTGCGGCTGGCCAGGGAGGGCGCGCTGGTCGCCGTGCACTACAGCGCAAACGAGGCGGCCGCGCAGGAGACCGTCGCCCGGATCGAGAAGGACGGCGGCCACGGCTTCACCGTCCGCGCCGAGCTGGGCGTCCCCGGCGACGTGCACGAACTCTTCCTCGGGCTGGAGCAGGGCCTGAAGGAGCGGACCGGCAGCACCACCCTCGACATCCTGGTGAACAACGCGGGCGCCGCGTCCTCGGCGGGCACCGCCCCGGAGGACGTCACCCCGGAGGAGTTCGACCGCTTCTTCGCGGTGAACGCGAAGGCGCCGTTCTTCATCCTGCAGCGCGCGCTGCCGCAGATCCCCGAGGGCGGCCGGGTCATCAACATCTCGTCCGGGCTGACCCGGGTCTCCAACCCCGAGCAGGCCGCGTACGCGATGACCAAGGGCGCGATCGAGCAGCTCACCCTGCACCTCGCCCGACAGCTCGCCCCGCGCGACATCACCATCAACAGCGTCGCACCCGGCATCACCGACAACGGCAGCGCGGTCTTCGACATCCCCGAGGCGGTCGAGCAGATGGCCCAGCTGTCGGCGTTCAAGCGGGTGGGCCAGGCCGGCGACGTGGCCGACGTGGTCACCTTCCTGGCCACCGACGAGGCCCGGTGGATCACCGGCGCGTTCATCGACGCCACCGGCGGCACCCTGCTGGGCTGACCCGCCGCCCGCGACAGACCCCGCCCGATCCCCCCGGGCCGGCCCGGAGACCGCGAACACCCGAGGAAAAGGAACGTGCCATGGACGTCGGACTCCTCTTCGACCTGCGCAACCCCGAGCAGTGGCACCGGCCGTGGGCCGACCACTACGCGCGGACCCTGGAACTGTGCGAGGAGGCCGACCGCGGCGGAGCCGGCGGCCTGTGGTTCACCGAGCACCACCTCTTCGAGGACGGCTACCTGCCGCAGCCGCTGACCGTCGCCGCGGCCGTCGCCGCGCGCACCCGCCGGGCCCGGATCGGCACCTCGGTGGTGCTGCCCGCGCTGCACCACCCCGCCGACATCGCGGAACAGGCCGCGCTCGTCGACCTTCTTAGCGGCGGCCGGCTGGAACTCGGCCTCGGCGCGGGCTACCGGCTCCCCGAGTACCAGCTGTTCGGCGCCGACTTCGGCCGCAGGTTCGCGCACACCGAGCGGAACATCCGGCAGATCCTGCGGCTGTGGGAGGAGCGGAGCGTGACCCCCCTGCCGATCCAGGACCCGCCGCCGGTGTGGGGCGGCTTCTACGGGCCTCGCGGCGCGCGCATCGCCGGCCGGCTCGGCATCGGCCTGCTGCACATCTCTCGCCCGCTGTTCAAGCACTACCGGCAGGGCCTGGTGGAGGGCGGCCACGATCCGCGAACGGCGCGGGTCGCCGACCTGCTTCCGATCATCCTCGCCGAGGACCCGGAGAAGGCCTGGCACCGTGTGGCGCCGCACCTGGCGCACCAGGTGAACTCCTACCGGCAGGGGTCGGTGGAGGGCACCGGCCGGAGCATCCCGCTGCTCACCGAGGAGGACCTCCGCGACCCGGACGCGGCGGACACCCGGGGCCTGCTGGAGATCCTCACGCCGCAGGAGGCGGCCGTGCGCGTCAAGGAGCTGACCGCGGACCTGCCGGTCCGGCACCTCATCTTCTGGGCGAGCATCGCGGGGATGCCGGACGACCTCGTCGAGGAGAACATCCGGCTCGTCACCGAGAAGCTGCCGCCGCTGCTGCGGGCGTGACCGCGATGACCGCCTCCTCCCGCCCCGCCTCCCCGTCCTCGACGCCCTCCGCCGCCTCCCCGGCGGTCGAGTCGGCCGCGTCGGCCGCGTCGGCCGAGGCACCACACTGGGACGCCCGGCTGTGGTCCGTCCTCCTCATCCTCTCGGCCAACATGATCCTCGACGCGATCGAGGTCTCCGTGGTGCTCGTCGCCCTGCCCTCCATCGGCGCCTCGCTCGGCCTCGGCCTGTCGACGGTGCAGTGGCTGATGAGCGGCTTCGCGCTCGGCTTCGCCGCCCTGCTCGTCGTCGGGCCGGGGCTCAACGCCGCACTGGGCCGCAGGAGGGTCTACCTCGCCGCGATGGTGGTCTTCGCCGCCGCGTCCGTCGCCGGCGGGCTCGCCGACGGCGCCGCGCTGCTGATCGCCACCCGGGTGGTCAAAGGTGCCGCGGCGGCGCTCACCGCCCCCACCGGCCTCGCCATCATCGCCGCCACCTTCCCCGAGGGGCCGCAGCGGCGCCGGGCGGTCTCCGTCTACTCCCTGTTCGGCGCGGCAGGCTTCACCGCGGGCCTGCTGCTGTCGGGGGCGCTGCTGACCGCGAGCTGGCGCTGGACGCTGCTCTTCCCCGCCCCGGTCGCGCTGGTGCTGCTGGTCTGCGCGCTGCGGGTCGTCCCGGCCGACCAGGGCCGCACCCCGGTCCCGCGCATCACCCCAGGACTGCTGCGCCACGGCCCGCTGCTGCGTTCGGCGGTGGGCGCGGCCACCCTCAACGGCGGCTACCAGAGCCTGCTGCTGTTGTTCACCTTCCACACTCAGCGCCAACTCCGCTGGCCCGCCTGGCAGTCGGCGCTCGCCCTGCTGCCGGCCTGCCTGCCGCTCGCGCTGACCGTGCCGTTCGCGGGGGCGATGACGGCTCGCTGGGGCACCAACCGGCCGATCGCCCTGGGCGCGGCCGCGCCCGTGCTCGGCTACGCCCTGTGCGTGTGGCGGCCGGACGCCGGCGGGTACACCGCGGGGATGCTGCCGGCGCTGCTCCTGGTCGGCGCCGGCTTCGTGCTCTCCTTCGCCGCCCTCAACATGCAGGCCACCTCGGCCCTGCCGGCCGCCGACCGGGCGGCCGCCGTGCCGCTCTACCAGGCCGCCGTGCAGCTCGGCGCGGTGCTGACGCTGCCGTCGACCGCATGGCTGCTGGGCTCGCACCACGGCCACCGCGCCGCGCTGTCGTTCATCACCGCGGTCGGCTGCATCGGCCTGCTGACCGCGCTCACCGGACTCCGAACCCCTCACAGACAGGCCGCACCATGACAGACGACCAGCTCTCGCTCGCCCTCATCACCGCCAGCGTCAGGGACGGCAGGCTCGGCCCCGCGGTGGCCGACTGGTTCCTCGAACAGGTCAAGGAACGACCGGAGTTCGCCGTGCAGAGCGTCGACCTCTCCGACTTCCCGCTGCCCCTGGCGCTGCCGCGCCCCGGCGCCGAGCCGGCGGTCGGGACCGCGCGGACACGGGAGGCGCTGCGCGCCGTGCTCGCCTCGGCCGACGCCTACGTGGTGGTCACGCCCGAGTACAACCACAGCTTCCCCGCCGCGCTGAAGAACACCATCGACTGGTTCTACGCGGAGTGGGCGACCAAGCCGGTCGGCTTCGTGTCGTACGGCGGCCTCAGCGGCGGCATCCGCGCCGTGGAGCAGCTGCGGCAGGTCTTCGCCGAGGTGCACGCGACGACCGCGCGCGAGAGTGTCGCGCTGCCCGACGCCGCGAGCCGCTTCGACGCGCAGGGCCGACTGACCGAACCCGGGCCCAGCGTCGCCTCGGCCGCCCTGCTCCTCGACCAACTCGACTGGTGGGGACGCGCGCTGCGCACCGCGCGCGGCGAACACCCGTACCCCCGCTGACGTGCGTCCGCGTCCGACGGCTCCCGCGGGCCCCCGCAACCCCACCCCCGGAAAGGGAAAGACCGTGCCCCAGCAGCTCACCTCCGCTCCCCCGGACATCCAGCGCGCCGACGCCACGTCCGTCCACGTCGCCCAGTGGTACGTGCCCGGCCGCGAGGCCGGCCTCGACGCCCTGGACGAGGCGGCGCGGCAGTGGCGCGCCACGCCCTGGCCCCCCGGCATCCTCTCCTTCAGCGGCTACCTCAGCACCGATCACGACACCGTGCTGACGTACGTCCAGACCTCCGACCCGCGGGCGCTCCGCGTCTTCACGACGGGCCTCCAGGGGCTGGCCGGCGCCGAGACGGTCGCGTACACCCTGCACCGCGCGATCGTGGTGGACGACGGGCCGCTGCTGCCCGAGAGCTTCGTGGTCGCCACCTTCGACACCGACGGGCCGGGTCCGCAGGAGGGCATCGTCGCCTCGATCGCCGGCGCCCTCGCGGCCATCCCGGCCGACCGGCACCCCGGCATGATCTCGGCGAACTTCCATCTCAGCAGCGACGGCACCCGGGTGCTCAACTACGCCGAGTGGACCAGCGACGAGGCGCACATCGCGTTCCTCGAAGGAGCCACCCGGACGGCGACGCTGCGCGCCACCCACGACACCCCGGGCGTGCGGCCGATCGGCTTCAAGCGGTACCGCCTGGTGCACGGCCTGCGCGCCTGAGGCCCCCCTTCACCGAGAGCCGTCACCGAGGGCACTCACCGAGAGCCCCCGTCGCGCGCCCCACCCACCGACAGTCCCCACCCCGTGGAAGGAACCGAGAATGCCGACTCCCGCACCGAGCCGCGAAGAGCTGGTCGAGGCCGCGGCCAAACTGGTCCCGCTGTTGCGCTCCCGCGCGCTGTGGATCGACGAGCACCGACGGCTGCCCCCGGACGTTATCGAGGCGATCGAGGAGTCCGGGCTGCTCAGGATGCAGGTGCCCACCGAGTACGGCGGGTACGAGTCGGACGCGCGCGCCTTCGTCGACGTGCTCGCCGAGGTCGCGAAGGGCAACAGCTCGGTCGCCTTCTGCCTGTCCATCTACGCCTCGCTCACCTGGATGGTCGGTCTGTGGCCGGACGAGGCCCTCGACGAGGTGTTCGCGCAGCCGCACGTCCGGGTGACCGGCACGACGGCCGCCTCGGGGACCGCGAAGCGGGTCGAGGGCGGCTATCTGATCAACGGGAAGTGGGGATACAACAGCGGTGTCCTGCACGCCCACTGGAAGATCACCGCGGCGATCCCCGATGACGGCCCGGCCGAACACGCCCTCCCGGTCTTCGCCCTGGTCCCGGTCTCCGAGCTGGAGATCGTCGACGACTGGGACACCAACGGCCTGCCGGGCTCGGGCAGCGTGACCACGGTCGCCACCGACGTGTTCGTGCCCGACCACCGGGTGATCGACGGCGCGGTCTTCTACCAGAACGCCTCGAAGTCCCCGGTCATCGCGGCCAAACCGGGCTACCGGGTGCCGATGCTGGTCACCGCGACCGTGATGCAGACCGGCCAGCTGGTCGGCGCGGCCAAGTACGCCCTGTCGAGCTTCCTGGAGCGGCTGCCCGGACGGCCGCTGACGTACACGAACTACCCCAGCCAGCAGGAGGCGCCGGTCACCCATCTCCAGGTCGGTGAGGCGGCGCTGCTGATCGAGGACGCCGAGGCACGGGCGCACCGGTTCGCCGACCTGCTGGCCGGCAAGATCCTGCGCGACGAGCCGTGGTCCCAGGAGGAGCGGGTCCTCTCACGGGTGCAGATCGGCTGGATCGCCCGGCAGGCGAAGCTGGCCGTGGAGATCCTGGCCGCGGCGAGCGGCGGCTCCTCGATCCTCCGGGACGTGCCGATCACCCGCATTCAGCGGGACGTCCACGCGACGTCCCTGCACGCGCTGATCACCCCGGCCACCACCATCGAGCTGTACGGCCGGTCGTTGACCGGTCTGGAGCCCAACACCTTCTATCTGTAGGGCTGTCCGCGGGCACGCCGCCGTACGGCCCCGGCGCGCGGGGACGCTCGGCCGGCCGCCCTCCCCGCTGGCCTCCCTGCCCGCCGGTGGGGCACGGGTGCGCGCACGGTGTCCCAGGACGCCGTGCGCGCACCCGCTGTCAGCCGACGCCGATCCGGAATCCGACGCCGCGGACGGTGACGATCCAGCTGCTGCGCCCCAACTTGCCGCGCAGGGAGCTGACATGGGTGTCGACGGTCCGGCTGGCCTGGGCGCCGACCACCTGCACCATCGGGATCTCCCAGACCTCCGCCATCAGCCGCTGCCGGGTGACGACCATCTCGGAGTGCCGGGCCAGGTAGTAGAGGAGGTCGAACTCCTTGCGGGTCAGCGTCACCCGGCGTTCGTGCACCTGCACCTCGCGCGAGGCCGCGTCGATCCGCAGGGGTCCGACGAGCACTGTCGTCTTGGGGGCGGGCACCGGGCGGCGCGGCACCCATCGGCGCATCACCGCTTCCATGCGGGCCGCCAACTCCCGTATCTCGTACGGCTTGTCGAGACAGTCGTCGGCGCCGGCCCGCAGCCCCAGGACCCGGTCGAGCTCGGTGCCGCCGCCGGTGAAGGCGATCAGGGGGATGCCCGCCGTCTCGCTGAGGCTGCGGCAGACCAACAGCCCGTCGATGTCCGGCAGATCGAGGTCGAGGAGGATGAAGTCCGCCTGCTGGTGGCTCTCCAGCGCGGCGGTGCCGCGGTCGACGGTCGTGACCTCGTGTCCGTACCGCTCCAGATGACGGGTCAGCGTCATCGCGTCGTGCTTCTGCGCCTCCACCAGGAGAATGCGCACGGTGCCTCCCTTGGACTTGCGCGGGCCGAGGGTGGATTCACAGCCGCAAGCGCCATTGCTTGCCTCCCAGACATGGGGGAACTGCCGTGGTGGGTGATACCGGGAAGAAAGCTCAGGAAGGGCAGGGGGAAGGGGGGTTCAGGAAGCGGCAGCCGACAGGGCGGCGCGCGGGCGCTCGGCCTGGAAGGCGCGCAGGAAGGTGCGGACCGCCGCCTCCGCCACCGTGTCCAGTTCGGCCGTCGGGACGGGCCTGGTGCCGAGCTGCGACCGGGCCTCCATGGGGCCGGTGAGCAGGGCGAGGAACTGTTCCGCGGCCTCGACGGGATCGCAGGGACAGAGCCCGCCGGCGAGCGAGAGCCGGGCCATCCGGTCGGCCAGGGTCTGCCTGAGCCGGTCGGCGCCGCGTCCCCAGACCGCTTCGAGCAGTTCGGGGAAGCGGGTGATCTCCGCGTAGAGGAGCCGGCGCAGCGCCCAGGAGCGGGGGTCGCAACACTGCTGCAGCAGGCCGTGCGCCACATCTTCGAGACAGGACCGGACCGGGTCGAAGCCCGCACCGGAGCCGTCGGACGCCGCGGTCGGACCGGTCGCGGCGCGCTCGGCGCCGCCGGCCGTGAGGCGTTCCGCCACCGCGAGGTTCTCACCCATCACCGCGTTGCCGGTCGCCTCCATCGCGGCGTGGAAGAGGCTCTCCTTGTCACCGAAGTGGTTGTAGACGGTGTGCTTGGCGACACCCGCGACCTCGGCGATCTCCTCCATGCACGCACGGGCGTAACCCCGGTTGGCGAAGACGGTGAACGCCGCGTCGAGGATCGCCTGCCGCTTGTCGATGCGCCCGCGCCGGGTCGCCCGTTCGGTCGTCGCCGTCGCTGTCGCCGTCGATGAGGATGCCGCAGTTCCGCCCACCCCCAGAGCATAACTGCCCGCACATTTTTTTGCACGCACCCGTGCAGTTCGTTGCCCTGGACCGTTGCAGCGCACCCGGTGGGTCCCATAATCTGCACTGGCGAGTGCATTTTGACAGTCGCTCAATACCCGTGCGACCTGAGCCAGTTGCTGTCCGTCGATGCCAGTCGACGGCAGTCACGCCAACGGAGAGAGAGTCATGGCGCACCCCTCTGACCAAGGTCTGGATCCCGCCCTGCGGCGGCTGATCGGCGTGATCCTGCTGGGCGGGATCATGGGAATCCTCGACGGCTCGATGGTCGCCGTCGCCGCGGACACCCTCGTCAAGGACTTCCACACCTCGCTGAGCGCGGTGAGTTGGGTGTCCACCAGCTACCTGCTCGCGCTGACCGTGAGCATCCCGGTGACGACCTGGGCCGTCGACCGGTTCGGCGGCCGGCGGCTGTGGCTGCTGGGCCTGGTCGTCTTCCTGGCCGGCTCGGTCTGCTCGGGCCTGGCCTGGAACATCGGCAGCCTGATCGTCTTCCGCGTGGTCCAGGGCCTCGGCGCCGGACTGCTCGACCCGCTGATGCTGACCCTGCTGGCCCGCTCGGCCGGACCGAGCCGGATCGGCCGGGTGATGGGCCTGATGGGCGTGGTCGGCTCCAGCGGCCCGGTCTTCGGCCCGGTGCTCGGCGGCCTCATCCTGCAAGGGGCCTCCTGGCGCTGGATGTTCCTGGTCAACATCCCGATCGGGCTGGTCGCCCTGGTGCTCGCGCTGCGCGTCGTCCCCGACGACAAGCCGGTCGGCGAGCACACCGCGGGCCGGCTGGACGTCGTGGGCCTGTCGCTGATCGGCCCCGGCGTGGCGGCCGCCGTGCTGACCCTGTCGCAGTACGCCGAGCGGACCGAGTTCGCCGCCTGGCAGGTGCTCGTCCCGCTCGTCGCGGCGGTCGTGCTGCTCGCCGGCTACGCCGTCCACGCGCTGCGCGAGCGCCGTACGTCGCCGCTGATCGACCTGCGGCTGTTCACCTCCCGCGGCTTCTCCGCCAGCGTCACCGTCGGCGCCCTCGTGGGCCTGGCCACCTTCGCGAGCCTGTTCGCGCTTCCGCTGTACTACCAGCAGGTGCGCGGCCACGACACCTTCGAGTCCGCGCTGCTGCTCGCCCCGCTCGGGGTGGGCTCGGCCCTGTCGATGCCGCTGACCGGGCGGCTGTCCGACCGGATCGGCGCGCGGAACCTGGTCTTCGGCGGCGGCCTGCTGGCCGGCCTGAGCGCCCTGGGCACCACGCAGCTCGGCGCCGACACCTCCCAGCTCTGGTCAGGGGTGCTGGCGTTCACCATCGGCCTCGGCCTCGGCAGCGTCGGCGCTCCCACCATCGCCTCGCTCTACCGGACGCTGCCCGGCCGCCTCGTGCCGCAGGGCAGCACGGTGCTCTACATGCTCAACCAGCTGGGCGCCGCGATCGGCATCGCGCTGGTGGCGCTGCTGGTCCAGAGCGCCGGCGACGGGGACGCCCTGCACGGCTTCCGGGCCGCGTACTGGGGGGTGACCGGCGCGCTCGCCCTGGTCGTCCTCGCCGCCCCGCTGCTCCCCGGGCGCCCGGCGGCGCAGCAGGCCACCGGCGAACTGCCGCCGCCAGCAGTCGAGTCGGCAGCGGAGTCGGCGCCCGCACCGCGTCCCTCGGACGACGTTCCCACTCCGGTCACCGCTCAGGGAGACGGCTCGTGAAGACCATCGTGATCGCCGGCGGCACCGACGGCATCGGCAAGGCCCTGGCCGCCACCCGGCTGGAGGGCGGCGACACCGTCGTCGTCATCGGCCGCAACGAGGTGAAGGGCAAGGCGTTCCTGGACGCCGCCGAGCAGCTCGGCGCCCGCGACCGGGCGTACTTCCTCCCCGCGGACCTCGGGCTGCTCGCCGAGAACGAACGCGTCCTCGCGTCCCTGCGCGCCCGCTTCCCCGTGATCGACACCCTGGTGTTCTGCGCCCGGTTCTACCGCAGCGAGCGCACCGAGACCGCCGAGGGGCTGGAGGAGAACTTCGCGCTGTTCTACCTCAGCCGCTACCTGTTCGGCCACGGTCTCGCCGACGCGCTGGAGGGCGCGGAGCAGCCCGTGGTGGTGAACGTGGCGGGGCCCGGCGCCGGCCTCGGCGTGGTGCGCTGGGACGACCTGCAACTGCGCCGCGGCTACCACGGCGGCGCCGCGCTCGGGCAGGGCGGCAAGCTCAACGACCTGCTCGGCGTCTCCTTCGCCGAACGCCACGGCGACCGCGGTATCCGCTACGTCCTGATCCACCCCGGCGTCACGTCGACCAGCTTCGCCGGCGAGTACGACGCGGGGACGCTCGGCCAGATCGCGGCGATGCAGGCACAGGCCAAGCCGGTCTCGGCGGCCCTCCCACCCATCCTCGCGGCGATCGACGGCCCGCCCGCGCAGGCGCTCAGCGCCTTCGTGGAGGGCACGCGGATCTCGGTGGAGAGGTCCGGCTTCGACCGCGGCGCGGCGCGGCGGCTGGAGGAGGCCACCGAGCAGCTCCTGCGCGACCGCCGCGGCGCCCCACGAGGGGCGGCACCGGAGGCGGCGCCGGGAATTGACCTTTCCTGAAACGGAATTGACGTTCTTTCCGCAACCCTGATCCACGATCCCTGGGCGCGGGTCACAGCAGGTCGGAGAATTGCCGGTACCACGCTGTGGCCCGCGTCCTTCGTGGTGCCACCCGTCCCGAGGAGCCGAAGAATGTCCGACACACCCACCTCGCGGCCCGTCATCGAGAATCCTCAGAGCGACGTCGTCCTGGTCGGCACGGCACCGGTGGGCGGCCGAGTCCAGCAGGACGTCGCGGAAGCCGTCGTCGCGAACTGGCGGTCCGCCCCATGGCCCGAGGAGCTGCTGTCGCTCACCGTCTACGTCAGCAGCGACGGCACCTCGGTGCTGACGTACGCGCAGTGGTCCTCGCAGGACGCGCTGGAGCGGTCGCTGAAGGAGGCGGGCGGTGTCTCCGACACTGCCGCCGTGACCGGGACCGAGGCCGCGCCGCCGGTCCCCTACCGGCTGTACCGCGCGGTGCGCGGCAGCGGCGTCGAGGACCCGGCACCGGTGGCCGGCTCCTTCCCGGTGGCCTTCTTCGACGCGGCGGACCACCAGGGCGCGCGCGACTTCGTCGACGGCCTCTTCGCCGCCGAGGAGGCGGGCGAGGGGGACGAACGGGCCTATCCGGGCGGGATATCCGCGAACATGCACATCAGCCTCGACGGCACCAGGATCCTGAGCTTCTCCGAATGGGTCACCGAGGCCCAGGCCGTCGCGCACATCGAGGCGGTCTGGGAGCCGCTGCTCAAGGAGCTGGGCGGCACCGGCCTGCTCTACCGCCACTACCGCAGCCTCTTCCCCACGGCCTGAGCCCGTCGCAGCCCGAACCCCGCGGCCGGTGGCCGCCCGACCTGGTCGGACGGCCACCGGCCGCACGCAGTGTACGAACGGGGCGTGGCGATCGACGGGTTCGCACCTGACGTGTCGACGTACGTCGTGGACTGGCCGAGGAACGCCAGGATCCCGGCGGTCTCCGCCGTGCCGGCCCAGCCCGGCGCGCGGGTGAAGGTCGTCGACGGCGGCACGGTCCTGTCGGCGGCCGGGTCCCGGCTCACCACCCGCACCCTCACGGTGACCTCGGCGGACGGCGCGGTCACCCGCACCTACACGGTCGGGTTCCGGCCGACGGACCGCGACGACCGGCCGGTCGCGGCCTGCGGCAACGGCAGTGGCGGCGGGGCCCCTTGGCTGCTGCCGCCCGCGACGCCGGGGACGGCGCCCTGGCGCACCCTGGGGGCGCTGAGCGCGGCCTGACGCCGGCACTCCGCCGCGGCCCCCGGTGGCCGCGGCGGGGTGCCGGTCCCCCCGCGGGCGACCGGCGCTACAGTGCGGTGGGCGCACGTCCGCTGACGCGCCGGACGGCTGGACGGGGGGTACGTGTCGGTGTCATGGAACGGGCAGGGGCTGCCCCCCGCCGCGGCGGAGCGGATGGCCGCGGTGCGACGCAGCGGGACCTGGACGTCCGCGCTCTCCACCGGGGAGTTCGCGGCGATCCGGTCGGCCGGGTTCGAGCCGGTGGGCCAGGTGATGGGGTCCGCGGTCTTCCACGTCGGGCGCAGCGGCCGCTACTGGGGCTACCACGACTGCCGGTTCGGGGGGGCCGGATACGGGTACGGCTACGGCGGCACCGGCGACGCCCGGGTCGCCGTGTCGGGGGCCGGCGCCCCTTCCGCGGCCCTGGTCGCGGTCTTCGACCAGGCCCGGAGCACCGCGCTGGGACGGATGACGGCCGAGTGCCGGGCACTGGGCGGTGACGGGGTGGTGGCGGCCGCGCTGACCATGGCGCCGTTCACCGCGCAGCCGAACTGCCTGGAGTTCCAGGTCATCGGGACCGCGGTGCGGGCACAGGGCGCCGACCCCGCGGTGCGCCCCCCGCAGCCGTTCACCTCGCATCTGGACGGGCAGGGCTTCGCCAAGCTCCTCGCCGCCGGATGGGTGCCGGTCGAACTGCTGGTGGGGATGTCGGTCGGGGTGCGGCACGACGACTACCGCACCCGGTCCCAGACGTACTCCTGGCGCAATGTCGAGATGAGCGGGTGGAGCGACCTGGTGCACGAGGTCCGCTCCGACGCCCGGAGCCAGTTGCGGGCGCAGGGCGCCCGCAGGGGCGGCGACGGGGTGGTGCTGGCGGACAGCACGCTGCGGGTGTGGGAGGAGTCCTGCCTGCGGGCCCGCCGCAGGAACAGCGACTCGGAACAGGTGGACCACATCGCCGAGTCGACGATGGTCGGCACCACCATCGCCAGGTTCGCGCCGCGGCGGCAGCCGCCGGCGACGCTGTCGGTGATGCCGCTCGGCGACCGGGGCGACCGGCTGCGCGGCCGTCTGGCGGCCGCGGCCGCCAGTCCGTACGGGGACCGCGGCCGGTACCCGCGGTTGGTGGAAGAGATCAGCGAGCTGAACCGAGGGACGGGCATATGACGAACGGACAGCCGAACGCCGAGGGCGTTCCGGCGGACGCGATGCGGCGGTTGGCCGAGCTGACGCCCGGCCGGCCCGGGTCGATCTTCACCAGCGACCTGTCGGTCAACGAGTTCCTGCTGGTCAGGGAGGCCGGTTTCACGCCGATCGGTCTGGTGCTGGGAAGCTCGATCTACCATGTCGGCATCCAGATCGGCCGCTGGGGGAAGAACCAGGAGCTGGAGACCCTCAGCCAGGCGATGTACCACGCACGCGAGTTGGCGATGACCCGGATGGAGGCGGAGGCGGCCCAGTTGGGAGCCGACGGCATCGTCGGGGTCCGGCTGACGGTGGAGGCCCGGGAGTTCGGCAAGGACATCGCGGAGTTCATCGCGATCGGCACCGCCGTCAAGGCCGACCACCCCTTCCCCGGCGGCGGGAGCTGGCGCAACAACAAGGACCAGCCCTTCACCTCCGACCTGTCCGGGCAGGACTTCTGGACGCTGATCCGGGCCGGTTACGCCCCGCTCGGCATGGTGATGGGCACCTGCGTCTACCACATCGCGCACCAGAAGATGGGCACGGTGCTCTCCAACCTCGGCAAGAACGTCGAGGTCGAGCAGTTCACCCAGGCGCTGTACGACGCCCGTGAGCTGGCGATGGCGCGGATGCAGGCGGAGGCGGAGTCGCTGCACGCGGAGGGCGTGGTCGGCGTGCAGCTCAACGCGCACAACCACCGCTGGGGCGGGCACACCACCGAGTTCTTCTCCATCGGCACCGCGGTCCGGCCGCTGCGGCCCGACCACGAGATCGAGCGGCCCACGATGGTGCTGAGCCTCGACGGGTGACAGGCTCCAGCTCCAGACGGTCAGTCGGGTACGAGCGCGGGGAAAGACCATGAGCGAAGCGGAAGACGGCAGCGGCGGGCAGCCCGCGCCGGAGGCGTCGATCGACATGCTGGCGGCGGCGCTGCGCCAGGACTCGGCGGACCTGGAGATCTACGTCAAGGTGCTCACCGAGTCCCTGGCGGACGCCCTGCCGCCGGGGTCGGTGGCGTTCGAGCGCAAGCGCACGATGAGCGACCGGCTCGCCGGACGCAGGGGCACCGTGGAGAAGGTCGAGGTGTCCCTGGACGAGCGGCGGCTCGTCCTGCACCTGGCTCAGGGACGGCCGCAGGCCGAGGTGACCACCGTGGTGCGCGGAGTGGTGCTGTCGCGCAGGCCGGTGGCGCTGGACGAGTGGGCGAGGGAGCTGGCGACGGCGGTCTCCGAGCGGGCCCGGTCCGACGCCCGGGCGCGTGCGGCGCTGCAGAAGCTGGTGCTGGGGCAGTGAACCGGCCGCGCCGGTTCAGGTCCGCTGGCGCACCGCGCCGAGCCGGTGCAGCGAGAACACCAGGCTCGACGGGTTGACCCGGGCGGCCAGCACCGCGCCCTCGACGACTCCCTCGAACCGATCGGCCGTCAGCTTCTCCGTCGCCTCGAACTCCTCGAAGCCGGCCCCGAAGACCCGGACGCGGACGTCGAGCAGGTCCTCGGTGGCGCTGTCCGGCAGCAGGACCGCGGAGAGCACCAGCGCCTCGGCGTCGACGCCGTGCTCGGCCAGCGCGATCGTCGCCGCGCGATCCGCGCGGAAGGAGGCGAAGATGCGCCGTCCGAGGACAGCGACGAGAAGCGTGACCAGGAAGCAGCCGGCGAGCAGCACCCAGTCGCCAGTGGAGTCCATGTGGACCCTGAAGGCCGAGACGACGCAGAAGACGGCCGCGCCGGCCCCGCCGAGCATCAGCAGCAGGCCGCCGACGGAGGCGGAGCCCGCCACCACGGCGTTCCTGGGTTCCAGCAGCGTCGGCTCGGCCGCGAGGTCAACGGTAGGCATGAGCGCACCCTAACCGGGCGTCCCGCGCGGTCGATACGGCTTCCGGCGCACTGGGCAACCTTCGAGTAAGGCGAGCGCGGCGGGGCCGGCCCCCCGGGACCGGCCGGAGCGCAAGACCGCTGGTCGGCGCGTCCGCGCGGTCGCCTAAGGTGGCCCGCATGTTGGCCTACGCTCCGGCACTGCTGTGCTTCCTGGTGTTCTGCGTCGGCGTGCTGCGCGAGCGGCGCCGGTTCGGCAACGCCGTCTTCCTCGGGCTCGCCGTCGTCTTCACCGCCGCCGCGTGGCTGTACGAACTGCACCGCGCGCATCCGCACGCCGCGCGGGACGTCGGGGTCGCGCTGCTCGCCCTGGTGGCGCTGGGCATCGTCGTCCTGGCGTGGTTCCTGATCAGCAACGGCGCGGTCATGGTGCGCAAGGAGGGCGCGAGCCCGGCGAACCTGCTGTCCCTGGCGGCGGGACTGTCGCTGGTCGCCCTCCTCGTCCTGCTGTGCGCCACGGTCGTCTCGCGGGACCGCGCGCTGACGGTGGTGACGGGAACCGCGGTGGCCCTGGCCGGCTATCTCGGCTTCCTCTTCCTCTGCTTCGCCGGCTACGCCTTCGTCTACGGCCACCTCCACCTGCGCCGCAGGGCGGACTTCGTGGTGGTCCTCGGCTCCGGCCTGGTCGACGGGTCGACGGTCCCCCCGCTGCTGGCCAGCCGGCTGGAGAAGGCCAGGGTCGTCCACCAGCGGCTGTCGCGGCGCGGCCGGCGTCCGGTGGTGCTGATCACCTCCGGCGGGCAGGGCCCGGACGAGGACCTGCCGGAGTCGCACGCGATGGCCGACCACCTGGTCGCCGGCGGCTTCCCCGACGACCTGATCGCACGCGAGGACCGCTCCACCAGCACCGAGGAGAACGTGCGGTTCAGCAGATCGATCATGGAGAAGGCGAATCCGGACTACCGGTGCGTCATAGTGACGAACAACTACCACGCCTTCCGCGCCGCGATGATCTCGCGCCGTGAGGGGGTCAGGGGCCATGTCGTGGGCTCGCCCACCGCCGGGTACTTCCTGCCGAGCGCCATGATCCGCGAGTTCGCCGCGGTCTTCCTCGCCTACCGCCGCACCAACCTCTCCCTGTGCCTGCTCGTCTTCCTCGGCGGCGCGGCCATCTGGTGGCTGGGCTGAGCGAGCCGCGCACGTCCCCGCACCCGGCTGACCCTAGGCTGTCGACGCCACGGAAGGACGGTGCGATGGACGACGACTCCCGGACCAGGGCCGCGATCGAGGAGCACTGGGCGGCCTCGGAACGCGGCGACACCGAAGCCGAGCACGCCCTCTACTCCGCGGACGCGGTCCTGGACTACCCGCAGTCCGGTGAGCGGTTCCGGAGCCGCGCGAGGATCGCCGCGCAGCGCGGCGGGCACCCGGCCGACCGGCACTTCACCGTCCGGCGGATCACCGGGCACGGCCGGCTGTGGGTGAGCGAATGCGTCATCACCTACGACGGTGCGCCGTCGCACGCGGTGAGCGTCATGGAGTTCGCCGACGGGCACGTGGTGCACGAGACGCAGTTCTTCGCCGACCCCTTCGACGCGCCGGCCTCGCAAGCCGCGCTCGCGGAGCCGATGCCGGACCGCCCTCTGCCCGGCGGCTGACCTCGGCGGCCCGCGCCGCGCGCCGCGCGAACGGCAAAGGAGCAGCATGACGGCACCAGCGGCGTCCGCCTACCGGCTGACGCCCAACCTCTTCGGCATCGGCTTCGGCGTCGCGGGCCTGGCCCAGGCGTGGACGGCCGCGGCCGACAGCGTGCACGCACCGGCGTGGCCCTCGTACGTCCTGTGGATTCTCGCCGCCGCGATCTGGCTGTTCACCCTGATCGCCTACGCCCGCAACGTCGCCGCGCAGGGGCGGCTGCGCGCCGAGCTGCCCGATCCCGTGCTGGGCCCGTTCACCGCGCTGATCGCGATCGTGCCCATGCTGCTCGGCGTCGCGCTCGCCCCGCACGCCAGGTCCGCGGGCGAGGCCGTCTACGCCGCCGGCCTGGTCCTCACCGTCCTGATGGGCGGATGGCTGACCGGCGTGTGGATCCGCGCCGACACCAAGCTCCCGCAGTGGCACCCCGGGTACTTCCTGCCCACCGTCGCCGGCGGCCTGATCGCGGCCAACGGGAGCGCCGCCCTGGGCTGGACGACGCTGGCGCACGTGATGTTCGGCTACGGCCTGATCTGCTGGTTCGTGCTCGGCTCGATCCTGCTCGTGCGGCTGTTCACCCAGCCGATGCTGCCGCCGCCGCTGCTGCCGACCATCGCCATCGAGGTCGCGCCACCCGTCGTCGCCGGCAACGCCTGGTTCGCCATCAACAGCGGCCGGCTCGACCTCGGCGCGGAGATCCTCGGCGGCTACGCCCTGCTGATGGTCCTGGTGCAGCTCTCGATGGCCGGCACCTACCGCCGCGCGCCGTTCGGCCCCGGCTACTGGGCGTTCGCCTTCTCCTACGCCGCGGCCCTCACCGACGGCATCCACTGGCTGGACGCCGAACACGTCGACGGCCGCAGGGCGCTGACGTACCTGCTGCTCGCGCTCGCCACCCTGGCGCTCGCCGCGCTGGCCGCCCGCACCCTGCTGGGCCTGCGACGCCGCACCTTCCTCCCCCGCGTGCCCGCCCCCGCCGCGCCGGCGGCAGCCGGCTGACACCGCCGCCCGCACCGGCGCGGCGCGCGTCGACGACCCAGCGTTCCGCGACCTACCGTTCCGCGCGCGCGGACGGCCCGGTCGAGGGGCTCGTCATCGGGCCCTGGGCCCGGCGCACCGCCGCCCGTGACTGCGGCGCGGGTCCGCGGGCGTCGAGCACCAGGCGGGTGAGCGCGACGCGGTTGGCCAGGCCCAGCTTGCGGTAGATGTGGTTCAGGTGGGTGTCGATCGTCCGCTGGCTCAGGAAGAGCGTGCCGGCGATCTCCCGGCTGGTCATCCCGGTGCTGGCGAGGTCGGCTATCTGCCGCTCCCGGGCGGAGAGCGCCGCCAGCGCGTCCGGCGCCTCGCCGCGGCCACCCGGCGCGGAGAGCCGGCGGCGTTCGCCGACGACCTCCTCCGCCAGCCGGACGGCCCCGCACTGCTCGGCCAGCGCGGCCGCGCGGCCGAGCCAGCCGTCGACCCGCTCGGCGCGCCCCGCGTCCAGGGACAGCGACGCGGCGGCGAGGAGCGTACGGCACACCTCCAGCCGCTTGCCGCCGCCGGAGAAACTCTCCGCCGCCCGCTCCGCGCTCCGTACGGCCTCGTCGGTCTCCCCCCGCGACGCGAGGGCCCGCATCCGGGCGCGCCGGGCGAAACCCAGCCGGCCGGCGGACGGAAGCCGCGCGGCGGACTCCTCGCCCAGCAGCGCCCACCGCTCGGCCGCCGCCGCGTCGCCCCCGGCCGTCGCCACCTCGGCGAGCATGTCGCACCAGCGCGGCCTGCGCGAGGCGGTCAGCAGCGGCAGCCCGGTCCCGCCCGCGGCCTCCAGGAGCAGCCAGCCGCCGCGCTGCGGGTCGCCGGTGAGCATCACGATCTCGGCGTGCAGGCAGCGCACCACCACCGCCCACGCCGTCGGCGCGGAGCCGGCGATCTCGGCCGCTCGCCCGGCCGCCGCGAGCACCTCGTGCGGATCGCCGTGCGCCCCCCGCCACAGCAGGGCCTTGGCGCGCAGCGCCAGGGTGATGGCCAGCGTCGCGGGGCTGCCGCCGTGCTCGGCCCATGAGGCGACCTCGTCGAGCGTCGCGAGGGCGCGCGGGAGGTGTCCCGAGCGGAGCTGGACCTCGCCCAGCGCCTTCAGGAGTGCGGGCAGCAGCTGGCCCTGGCCGCTGCGGCGGGACAGCGCGGCGCCGCGCGCGAGGTGGCGTTCGGCCTCCGCGAGGCATCCCAGCAGGGACTCGGTGAGGCCGAGCTGGTAGAGGGACTGGAGGTTGGCCAGGACGGCGGCGTCACCGGCGCCGTCGAGGAGTTCGGCGGCGCCGTCGGCCGCGGCCCGCGCTCCGGCCTCGTCGGACCTGTGCAGCCGGGCGAGGGAGACCTGGGCGAGCGCGTGGGCCTCACCGGTCCGGTCCCCGCAGCGGCGCGCCAGCGCGGTCGCGGTGTCGGCGTGCCGCTCGGCCGTCCCGTACTGCCGCTGGTCGAGGGCGGCGTCGGCCAGGGCGACGTGCAGGACCGCGGCCGCCCCGTGGTCGTCCCGCGGCAGCTGCGCGAGGCCGGACCGCGCGACGGCGGCGGCCTCCGCGTAGTGGCCGAGCCGCAGCGCGGCGCGGCTGGTGTCGGCGACGGCCAGCGTCCGGAGCGGCCCGCGCGGCAGGTCCGCACCGAGGGCGTCCAGCAGCGCCCGGCTCTCGGCGGCGTCACCGGTCAGCAGGCGGGCCCGCGCGAGCAGCACCCTGGCCTCGTGCCAGAAGGCGCCGTCCTCGGGGATCAGCGCGACGGCCGTCTCCAGGTAGCCGGCCGCCCTGCGCGGGGCGCGGTGCAGGCAGTCACGGGCCGTCTCGACCAGCGCCGCGACGTGGTCGGGTCGGTCCGGGTCCGCGGCGCGGGCGATGTGCGGGGCCCGCTCGGCGACCGGCGCGCCCCGCCGGGCCAGCGCGGCCTCGGCGCGCCGGTGCAGCGCGAGGCGGCGTCCCGGGTCGATGGCTCCGTAGACGACCGTGCCCACCACCGGGTGCCGCAGCGCGAGCCGCGGCGCGGGCTGCGCCGGTCTGACGAGGTCGGCGCGGGTCAGCGCGTCGAGCGCGCCCATGGCGTCGGCGACGTCGGGACCGGCGACCTCGGCCAGCAGGTCGGGATGGAACGGCTCGCCCAGCGCGGCCGCCGCCTGGACCGCCGCCAGGGCGCCGCGGTCGAGCGCCGCGCACTCGCCGAGGATCGCCGTGGCGGCCTCCGCGCCCGCCTCACCGTGGTCCGCGAGCGCCCCGAGGTAGCGGGGGTTCCCGTCACCGGCACGGTGGAGGCCGTCGAGGTCGGGCCGGTCGCCGAGGAGGGTGCGGGCATGCTCCAGGGACAGCGGGCCGAGTCGCCACCGGTCGAGGCGGTCGGCGCTCAGGGCACGGGACAGGGCGTCGGCCATCGGCAGGGACAGCTGCCGCTCGCGGTAGGCCAGCGCCAGCAGGACCGGACGGTCGGCGGTCGCCTGGATCAGGCGCAGCAGGCCGGGGATGCTCTCCGGCTCCAGCAGGTGCACGTCGTCCAGCGTCGCGACCAGCAGGCCGTCCGTGCATGCCGGGACGGCGGCCGCCGCGCGCGGCGGCGCGGCGCCGCTCTCCAGGTCCAGGAGGGCCTTGAACGGCCGGAGTGGTTCCGGGCCGTCGGCGTGCCCCGAGACGACGGGCAGGCCGGCGTCGCCGGCCAGCGCGGTCAGCGCGCAGAGCAGCGCGCTCTTGCCGATCCCCGGCTCGCCGACGAGGGCGAGCGTCCGCCCGCGCCCGCCGTGCGGGCCGCGCAGCGCCGCCCGCAGGGCCGCGACCTCGTCGTCCCGGCCCACCAGCGTCCGGCGGCGGACCGGTGCGGCCGGTCCGCCGGGTCCGGCGGGAGCGCCGGGCCCGCGGGGCTCGGCGGCCGCGAGGGCGTCGGTGTGCGCGTACGCATCCGCGAGGGCGCCGGGGTGTGCCGCCGGGGGGCCGGGCATGTCGCCGCCGGCCGCCACCTAGCGGCTCCCCGCCCGCCGGGAGTGGCGCCGCGGACGCGATAAGCGCACGCGGGCAGCGGCCGGCCGCGGTAGTGCCGCCCCCGCCCCACCTCGCGGTGCGCCCTTCCGCCACTCCCGGTCCAGCAGGCTCGTCACGCGCATCCCCCCAGGCGAACATGGCTCAGCCGCACAATCCACGCATCCTACGCGGGCTCCGCTTTCCGCCACAACGGCCCGATCCCCCGTCTGGCCACGCCGGTTGGCGGCATGCGGCGGCGCGTTGCGTACCGGCAATGCGTACTTGTACCGATGCCCGACCAGGCCGCGGGCCGGATGGTTGATGCGGGGCGTACGCACTCGGGTGCGTGCGCCCCGACCCACTCTGAGCGGATTGGAGAGACGGACATGCCCCAGATGACGGACGAGTACCAGGGCGCGGCGGTCGAGGAGGAGTTCGACTTCAGCGACCTCGACCTCAGCACGCTGTCGGTGACCAGCACGCAGGGCCCGACGTCGAAGACGGACTTCGGCGTCGTGGACTCCTGGCCGCCGTCGTGCTGTTGCGCGCCGAACTGATCACGCCCGCGGGCGGGCGGACGTCCACGGCGTCCGCCCGCCCGCCGTTCCGTCACCGGGGCGCGGGACGCCCGATCGGGAGCAGGTAGGCGAGGACGTCGTCGATGCCGTCCAGCAGGAACAGTTCGTGGGCGACGTCGTCGTGGAAGCCGCCCACCATGCCCAGGGACAGCCCGGCGGCCACCGCGGTGAGGGCCAGGTTCTGCGCGAGGTGTCCGGCCTCCAGGTAGCCGAAGCGCAGGGCGCGCAGACCGTACCGCGCCCGCAGCGGGCCGAGTTCGACGTACAGGCCGGCCAGGACGGGCAGCGTCGACACGTCGACGGAGCGCGGCAGCGGGGCCGCCCCCAGCCCGAACCACATGGACGCGGAGGCGAGTTCGGCCGCGGTCGGCGCCGCCGCGACCGGCAGCAGCATCCTGGTCGCCGGGTCCGGCTCGTAGATGCCCGGCGCCAGGCCGTCGGCGTGGCGGACGACGAGCCGCAGCCGCGCGGCGTACTGCGCCCCGGCGCTCGGGTAGGGGCGCGACGGCTGGGCGTGGCCGCCCGGTTCGGCGCGACCCGCGTACGCCGGCCACAGGAGGGCGCCGAGTTCCTCCGCGTGCACCGGGCCGCCGAGGTCCCCGTACCCGGACGTCCGCAGGGCCAGGGCGTCGTGCAGGGTCACGTGCCGCGGTTCGCCGGCGGGCAGCGCGGTCGGCGCACCGGCGGAGGGACGGTGCCGGCTCCGCTTCGGGCCGTCGGGCGACGGCCTCGGCCGCTGCTCCTGGATGCGGCTCGGCACGAAGTTGCTGGCGTCGAGATAGCGGCGGTCCGCCGCGCCCGGATGGTCGGCGAAGTAGTCGGTGGCGCCGTCGGGGGCGAGCAGCGACGAGGCGATGAACCAGTACAGCGCGCGCTCCTCCTCGGGCGGCACGCCCAGCCGGTTGAGCAGCATGTGCAGGTGGGACAGCCACACCTGGAGCCAGGCGGCCCGGTCGGCCGCCTGCGCCGCGTCCGCTGTCCGCGGCCCGGTCGCCGGGTCCGTCCCGTCCGGCTGGTCCGCCGCGGTCGTCTCCAGGCGGGCGCGCGCCGCCGTGACGCAGCCGGCCCACTGGTCCCGCAGCCGGGTGCCGGAGGCCCCTGCGCGCCGGATGTCCTCCCAGCGGCGGACGACGGCCCGGGACTGGGCCGCGGCGGCGTCCACCGCCGCACCCGGGACCGTCATCGGGACCGCGTTCGTGCCGTCGGTGTACGCGCGCCAGCCGATCACCCCGCCCCGCAGCCACCGGACCGTGCCGAGCGCGTCGAGGCCGAGCGCGCACGCGGTGACGAGGACGAAGTCGGTCGCCGCGGCGAGCCGCCGGGCCGCACCGGCGGTCTGCCCGACCACCGCTGCGGCGATCACGCTGGACCGGCAGAACACCTCCTCCGCGACCGGCAGCGCGGCGGCGCCGCCGTAACGCGCGGTCTCCGGCGTGTAGTCGGCCTCGTGCACCTCGCCGTGCGCGCGCAGCGTGCCCGGGTCTGCCGCCGCCCGCAGATACGCCTGCCGGACCTCGTCGTCGGCCGGGTACGGCGCGTCGCGTACGGCGGCGGCCAGCCGCGCGCGCAGGTCGCCGGTGGTCGCCCGGCCGGCGCCGCGCACTCTGATCCGCAGGTGGGGCCCGTGCTCGACGTGCCGGACGAAGAACCACTCCTCGACCAGTCCCGCGCCGCGCAGCTCCGCCAGCATCGGCGCCACTGTGCCGGTGAGGAAGGCGTCGGTGTGCGCGGGCCGCCAGTACGCGTGGCAGTGCAGGCTGCTCCAGGCCGCGGTGGGGCGCGCGGTCGCGGTCAGTGCCATGGGAGGTCCCCCGGATCGGTGAGGTCGTAGCAGAAGTCCCAGGCCCTGGGGCGGCCCAGGAGCAGGACGCAGAGGACGTCCTCGCCGGCGCCTGCGCGTATCGCCGCCTCCGCGGCGGGCTCGTCGAAGCTGCGCATCGGACGGCAGAACAGGCCCTGCGCGGCGGCAGCCGAGCAGACGTGCTGGGCGGCCGCCCCGGCCGCCGGCAGCATGTCCCGGTAGGCGTCCGGGCCGCGTCCGGCCACCGCGGCGGCCACGGCGCCGGTGATCGCCCAGACCACGTTCATCCCCGCGACGTCGACGTCCGGTCGGCCGGAGCCGAAGGCGGCGCGTACCCACTCGGTCGCCTGCCCCGGCCGGAGCAGCACCAGGCCGTCCTCGCGGGGTTCGTACAGGCCGTCCGGGACGTCGCGGACCCCGCGCACCGCGAGCCGGTGCCGCAGGCCGTCGCCGCCGGGCGGCGCCGCGAGCGATCCTGTGGGCGGCCGGCTCGCCTCGACCAGGCCGTGCAGGACGGCGGCGGGCAGCGGCCGGGGGTCGGCGGACAGGCCCCGCGGGGCGAGCCCCGCGCTGCGCACCGCGGTCACCGGCCGGCGGGGCCCCGCCGGGGCCGCACCGTCGCGGAACACCACCTCCGCGACCACGCCGGACGGCCCGCCCGCGCGGCGCGGAGCGGCGTGCGCGGCCAGTCCCGCGGCGGCGCCCGCCTCGACGAGGGCGGCGCAGACGTGACCGGCCTCCAGCAGGGCCAGCGCGTCACGCAGTGCGCCGTACCCCTCGGTCAGCCGCTCCGGCGCGAGGGTCACCTCGACTGTGGCGGAGGCGAGTTCGCCGGCGCCGGGCAGCGGCCGCGCCCCTTCCAGGCGAAGGCCGACGGGGTCGATGGCCCAGCGGTCGCCGCCGATCCGCAGCGCCGCGTCGGTGAGGTAGGCGCAGCGGGGCGACGGGTGGGCGCGGTGGTCGTTGTACGGGTTCCAGGGCTCCCAGCGGAGCGGGGCGAGCGCCGCGGTGAGCGCACCGGCCAGCGCCGCGCCGAAGGCGCAGCGGTCGGCGAGGCGGCTCAGCGCCGTGGCGTGCGCGGGGTGCGGCCGGCCGGTCCTGACGGCGCCCAGGCCGGGCCCGAGCGACTTGCCGGGGCCCTGCGCGTAGGCGGCGGCGAGCGCGGTGCGGAGGGGGTCGGTCACGGCTGCGGCCCGTTCAGGGGAAGGGGTGGGGGTCGAGGGGCAGGTCCTCGTAGCGCGGGCGGTCCGGCAGGCGGCCGAGCCGCCACGGCACCTCCAGCAGCCGCGGCAGCCCCCGGGTCCGGCGGTACCGGTGCCCGAAGGTCATCGGCAGCGCACCGGGGACGAGCACCTTCGCCGCGTACAGGCCGAGGTCGTCGCGCACGACCGGGTCGGTCTGGTCCACGACGACGACGTCCATGCCGGCCCCGGCGACCCGCGCGGCCGTCCCGGCGAGCAGGGCGCCGAGGTCCGGTACGGGCCGCGGGCTTCCGGGCCAGACCTGGTGCCAGGGGCGGGGCGCCGCGCCCTCCAGCAGGAACGCGAAGCGCGCGCGGGCCTCCGGCAGGGTGAACAGCGCGGTGTGGTCGTCCATGACGGCGACCAGCCCCGGGTCGTCCAGCATCGGCCGCAGCCGCTCCCGGTCGAGCGTCGCGGGCGAGGTGCGGGCCAGCCTGGCGACCGCCCCCACGCTGACGACCGCCTCCACGACGGCCGAGCGGATCGCCTCCAGCGGATCGTGGTGGGCCCCGGCCGCGAAGAACGCCTGGGGGGCGGCGGACCCGGCGTCGCGGCACAGCGCCAGGGACGCCACCGCGGGGACACCGAAGTCGTTGGTCGCGTCGAAGAGCAGCAGGTCGTAGCCGAGAGCGTCCAGGAGATCGGCCGCGTGGCCCACCAGCGGGTCGTCGTCCGGCGGTGCGACGCGCGCCAGCGGGGTGCGGGCGTACCAGGCCATCAGGAACGCGTCCCGCTCGGCGACCTCGAACAGGCCGTGGAGGACGGCCTCTTCCAGGCTGTTGCCGAGGCCGCAGCCGCTGGAGCTCTCCAGGACGAACGGGGGCGCGCCGCCGGTCCGCCGCCGGGGCAGGCCCCAGTACGCCAGCTGCTCCGGCACCGCGACCGCCCGGTCCCCGCCCATCGACCAGCCGTGCACCCAGTCCGTCACCGTGTCCGGGGTGTAGCGGGCGATCCGGGACCCCGGCAGGTCCGCCACGTGCGGTTCGTACCGCCCGAACCGCTCGGGGTCGACCGCGCGCGCCGGGCCGAGTGCGGCGTAACTGCCGCGCAGCACCGTGCGCTTGCCGCGCGGTGCGGTTCCGGTCATCCGCTCCACGGCCTCGAACAGCGCGACGCGTTCGGCGTCGGCGAAGGCCGGCGCGCGGCCGTACCCGGCGTCGGGCTCCACGCGTTCGCCCGCGATCGCGGCCCCGACGAAGGCCAGCGGGTAGCTCTCCTGCCGGGCCAGGGCCACGACGGGGCCCAGCCGCCAGTCGTACAGGGCCGCGCGCAGCCCCGCCCGCGTCGTGGCTGGATTGTCCTGGCGCAGCCGACGCGGACCGGCCGGCGGCCGCACCGCGGGGACGAAGGCGGCGAGCTCCGGGGAGTCCTCGGGCAGCGGCCCGCACAGCGGGCAGCCGCCCGGGCGGGGCCGGGCCCGGTGGGCGGAGCACGTCCCGTCGTCGGTGCGCACCGCCCACATCGTGCCCGGCCGGCGCGCGGGGTCGGCGAGGGCGCTCGCGGCGAGGGCCGCGAGCAGCGGGACCGCGGTCGGCGCGGCCACACCGCCGAGCAGCAGCGCGCCCTGGTCCCTCGGCGTACGGCCGCCGGCGGCCGCGAGCCGCCCGGCCTCCACGCAGCCGAGGCAGGCCGGGGCGCCGCGGTGCAGCAACGGCCCCACCAGGGCGGTGGAACCGTCGACCCGGACGGGCAGCAGCGTCCCGCCGCTCCGCCAGGCGCGCGCCGACAGGGCCGCGGCCTGGTCGGGGGTCCAGCGGTCGAGCGCGACGATCGCGGTGGCGCCGGCCGTGGCCTCGGCGGTGACCTCGGCGGTGGCGGCCGAGGGCGGGGCGGGCTCCGCGGGCGTGTCCAGCGCCGCCTCCAGGGTCAGCACCGGCCAGGGCAGACCCGCCTCGGCCAGCGCGGCGGCGAGCAGGCCGGGCGGTCGCCCCGCGCCGGGGGGAGCCCCCGTCACGGGGCGGTCTCCAGCACGGCGAAACCGGCGACGGCCAGGGCGCGCAGCAGACCGGGCCCGGGACCGGGAGCCACCGGGGTCGCGGACCCCGCGCGGACGCCGAGCAGCGCGCGCACCTCCCGCTGGAGGGCGTCCTCCCGCTCGGCCGCGCCCGCAGGCCGGATCCACGCGTCCGCCCGAAGGGGCGAGGGGTCCGCCGCGTCCGCCGCCGGCACGGGAAGGGCCCCGCACGGCGCGTGGACGGAGGCCGCCGGATCACCACCGGCGGCCCGCCATTGCAGCGTCCCGGCCGCCGCCAGCGCGCAGTAGGCCGCCGCGTCGGCCGCGCTGTGCTCCACGGCCCAGCCCAACAGCTCGGCTCCGCAGTGCAGTTCGGCGTGGAAGACGCCGTCCGCCAGCCGCACCACCCGGAGGTCGGCGCGGGCGCCGAAGCGGAGCGTCACCGCCTTGAACCAGCGGCGGGCGCCGGGCGACAGCGCCCACTCCTCCGCGGTGCCCGCGGTGTCCGCGGCCTTGAGCCGGGGGACGGCCGTGTGCAGCAGGCGCCGGAGCCGCACGCCCTCGGCGTGCCTGGCGTCCGCGCCCACCACCACGGGAGCACCGCGGTCCAGGGCGATCAGCCGTTCGGCGGCCCCGACGGCGCAACTCAGCCGGGCCATGGCGGTGTCGACGCCCGTACCGCAGACGGCGGCGCCCCCGGCGTCGCAACCGGCCAGACCGGCCGGCACCTGCGGGAGGTCGTCGACCGCGAGGGCCGGCAGCGCGCCGGTCTCGGCGTCGGTCAGGGCCTCGACGCGCGCGGACACGGTGTCCGTGTGGTTCGGGTCGGCCGGGTCGGCCGGGTCGGCCGACTGCCACCACGGGTGGTACTCGGCGGTCAGCGGGTCGAGGCGCGCGACGAGAGCGGTGGGGCGGCCGTGCGCCCACGGCGGGGCGGGCGCCGCGGCGAGCACGTCCTCCCCCGGGTCGGGCAGCCCGGCGACCACGCACACCAGGCGGTGGGCGGCGGCCCCGCCCACCAGCGCGGCGACGACGACCGCCGGCGGCATCCCGGCCGGCAGCCCGATCCGCTCGCCGATCATCTCGGCGTCCCGCCGAGCCGCGGCGGGTGCGCCCACCGGGCTGACGAAGCCCACCTCGCCGCGCGCCGCGGCCGCCACCGCCACCTGGCCGACGGCGAGCACGACCGGTTCGGCAGCCCCTCCGAACCCGGTCGGCGCCTCGCCCGGCGCGGACGCCTCCGGCACGGCGCCCGGGATCTCCACGGCCGACGGCACGACGGCCGGTCCGGGCCCGACCGGCGAGTCGCCCGGGACAGAACCGACGGACACCTCGCGCGGGGCGCACGCCTCCGGCACAAGGGCCTGTACGGTCCCGGCAGGCACGGCAGCCGGGACGGACCCGACTGGGACTGCGCCCGACGCGGACGCTTCGGGCACAGCAGCCGGCGGCACAGCAGCCTGCCCGGAGCCGACCGGCCCGGCGCCCGGGGTGGACGTGACCGGCACAGCCGCCGGGGGCTCTGCGGTGTGGGGCCGCGCGTTTCGATCGGCGCGGGGCGCCGGCGGGGGGACGCGGACCCCGGCTGCGGTGAGCGCTCGGACCGCCGCGGCGGCGACGGGGCCCGTACCGTCGACGTCGACCGCGGCGGACCGGATCCGCTCCCAGGCGTCCACGGGGTCCGCCGCCACCGCCGCCAGCCAGGCGGCGATCCGCGGCGGAGGCTCGGCGGGGCCGGCGGGGCCGCCCGCGTCGCCCCAGCCCGGTGGGACTTCGACCAGCATGTCGTGGGCGCGGAGCTGCTCCGCCAGCATGGCGGTCGCGGCCTTGGCCGCCGGGCCGGGCACGGTGTCCAGCAGCTGCTCGTACGAGCGGCCGCCGGCCAGGGCGGCCGCGACCGCCTGCCAGAGCCGCCACAGGCCCGGGGCGCCGTTCATGGTGAAGCTGGACCGCGCGCCTCGGACGTGGATGCCGTCAGGGAGCGGGCTGGCGTGCACGACCGGGCGCAACCGGAGCACGCGGGCACGGGTCGCCGGCGTACCGTCCTTCGCTGGTGGCACTGGTGTCACGGCCTGCTCCGGTAGGTCTCGGCGACGATTTCGCAGGCGCGGACGCCGGGCCTCGGCACCGGCAGCGCCTCGGACACGACCGCACCGTCGGGGCAGCGGGCGAGGCTGCGCGACAGGCAGCGCAGGTGCAGGGCGCTGCCGAGGTCCACGTACTGGGACTTGGGCCGTGCGAGGTACGACAGCAGCGCGCCCGTCCCGGCGGCGGCGTCCTCGGGCGACGCGGCGGCGACGAACACGTGCTCGGGGAGGCCGAGCAGGGCGCGCCGCCGGGAGGTCGCCGCCACGGGCGACCCCCGGTCCAGCTCGGTGCGCCAGGCGCGTACCGCCTCCGTGGGGAGCCGCCACTGGGCGCGGGCGAGGATCACGTCGCGGTACCGCACCCGGGGCCGGAACCCGATCGGGCCCAGGGCGGTCTCCCGCGGCCGGCGCGGCGCCAGGGCGGCCCCGAGGTCCACCGGCCCCGCGCCCAGGTCGTCGACCAGCGGCATCCAGCGGTCGGGCAGCACCGACGGCAGCAGGAAGCCCAGGTACAGCACGCTGACCGGTTCGCCCGTGGCGGCGACGCGCAGCCGCAGCTGGTCGGCGGCGGCGTCGTGGAAGAGTTCAAGCTGCTCCGGCCGCAGCGTCCCCCAGGCGCTGCTCTCGGCGATCTCGTCGGGCACCAGCAGGGGGTGCAGATTGCCGTTGAACCCGCCGACCGGGCGGACCTGGGCGACCCGCTCCCCGTCGCCGAACGCGGCGGCGATCCGCGCCGACACCTCCTGCGCGGGGCCGGGACCCAGCAGGTCGAGGAAGCGGCTGGTGAAGCGCCCCCAGCCGCCGTAGACGTGGTTGACGCACAGGCGGGTGACGGCGCCGTCCGGCACCGGCTGCGCGAACACCCCGTACGAGGACGGGCGGTGGCGGAGCCAGCCGGGCGCGGCGTGCGCGGCGGCGTTGACCAGCTCGTCGGGCAGGACCACCTCGACGCGGGCGCCGCGGCCCTCCCCGCCCGCGACAGGGGCCGGGACCGCGGCGGCCAACTCGGCCCGCACCCGCAGCAGATCGCGCACCTCGGGGCTGACGGTGGCGCCGCGCCCGTGCTCGCCGGAGGCGGCCTCCCGGGTCAGGGCGTCGCACGCCGCGTGCACGTCGGCGATCGCGTCGGCGAAGTCGGCGAGCGAGCGGCAGACGCCTCCCGCGCCGAAGCGGGCGACGAACCGGTCCAAAGTCATCCTGCGGAGCACCGCGTAGTCGTCGAAGAGTGCGAACAGCGTTGTGAGCCGGGCGAGTTCGGGCAGCGCCCGGCGACCGTGGCCGGAGCCGAGCGGCTTCACCGCGGGGAGCACGACGTCCTCGGTGAGCGGCGCACCGAGGGTGCGGGGCGCCGCTCCGGCCGACGCGAGAGCCTCCGACCAGCGGGCCCTGAGCCGGGCCAGGGCGGCGGGCCGGGCGGCCGCGGGCAGGTGCGCGTAGCCCTCGGTGTCGGACCCGATGGCGGCGAGCGCCTCGGCCGCTTCGGGGAGCCCGGCGGCGGCCAGCCAGCGGGACGCCTCGCCGACGGCGTCGCGCGCCTGCGGGTCGAAGGGCGGTGCGGGGCGCAGCAGCCCCTGGTCGAGGAGCGAGGTGACGTAGGCGGCCGCGGCCCGCCCGGCGCGTTCCGGCGGGCCGGGGAGCCGGCGGGCGATGTCCGCTGCGAGGTCGCGCTGCCGCATGGCGTCCCCGGCCCGGCCCCGGGCGAGCACCAGGCGCAGCACCGGGGTCAGCGGCAGCGCGACCTGCTCCTCCGCCGCCGGACCGGCGAAGGAGCCCTCGTCCGCGGCGTTCTCGGCGTTCTCGACGGCCAGGGGCCTGCGGCGGTAGTGCACCTGCGAGCCGTCGACCCGCAGGCCGGGAGCGAGCCGGCAGTCGGCGGCGGCCGCCACCTCGCGGCGCCGGAGCACGGCGTCCACCAGCCCGTCCAGCAGCGACTGCTGCACCCGGGTCACGGCGACAGGACCGGCGCACGGAACGTCGTCGCCGGGATCGCCGCGCAGGTCGCCGTGCGGGTCGCCGTGCGGGTCGCCGTGCGGGTCGCCGCCGGAGTCGCCCTCCCACCGACCCCAGCCGACGTGCGAGAACCAGGACAGCGGGTTGGTCCGGGTGACGGCCCGCATCGCGTACCGCAGCACCGTCGGTTCCGACTTGCGTCCCTGCTTGTCCGGCGTCTCGCCCCGGGCGGCCGCGCGCCGCACCGCGCGCAGCAGGTCCTCGCTGGTCAGCGCGACGGCGCGCTGGACGTCCTCGCTCCGGCACAGGGCCGCGAGCGCGCCTCGGTCGGCGCGCAGCGCGAGGTCGCCGAGTGCGGTGAGCCGGGCGTCCGTCCGGTCCATCTCGTCGCGGGCGGACAGCCAGGTGTCCAGCAGCGGCGAGCGGTGCTCGGGGGCTGCGAGCGCGGCCCGCAGCGCGCGCTTCGGCGAGCGCCGGTTGTGGACGTCCCGCCGCAGCGGCACCAGCACCCGGCTGCGGGTCTCCGCGGTCGCGGTGCGCGCACGCTCGTACAGGCTGTCGCACAGCGCGTCCCGGACCCGCTCGCACAGCAGGGTCAGTTCGACCAGCCGCGCGGCGCACTGCCGGTACTCGTCGGCGTACGGGGAGGGCGACGCGGGCGCGGCCAGCGCCACGGTCCGCACCAGCGCGTACGGCGCCACGGTCACCGCGCCGGGGACACGTACGGACCCGGCCGCCGCCGCTGCCGGTCCGGTGCGTGCCATGCGGGCTTCAACCTCGCTGCTCGGAGCGGAAGTTCGAACCCCGGGGGCCGGGGCTCAGGGATCGGAGAAGCCGATGATCACAGCTGGTCGGCGCGGCGGCATCGGTAGAAATGCCGAGACGGCATACGTAGGGGCGTCCCTTCGCGCCAGGGCTGCCGGGGGCCCCGCGGCGGTCAGCCGGGGCAGCCGGGCGGTGGCGTGTGCGTGCTCACGTCCACGAACGCGCGGACGGGTCCCGGCCGTTCGCCGGGCCTGCTGACGATCATGATGTCGAGCCCGGCGGCCGCGCCGCGCAGCGGGCGGTAGGTGATGTCCGGCAGCGCGATGCGCTCCGCGGCGGTGGGCACGACGGCCACGCCCACCCCGGCCGACGCGAGAGCGAGCACGCCGAGCGTGCCGGTCACCAGGCTGACGTGGTTCCGGCGCTCGCCGGCGGCGGCGCCGAGCCGGCTGAGCACGGTCTCGTCGTCCTGGTGGGCCGCGAACACGATGAGGTGCTCGCCGTCGAGGTCGGCCGGGGCGACCGACTCCGCGGCGGCCAGCGGGTGGTCGGGCCGCACCGCGATGGACAGCGCCGTCCGCGCGCGCCGGGCCACGGCGAGGCCGCCTGCGTCGTGGAGGCCGATCTCCGGGCAGTAGCCGACGTCGAGCGTTCCCTCGCGGACACCCTGGACCTGTGCCGCGGGCGGCAGCTCGGCCAGCTGGAGTTCCACCCCCGGATGGGTGCGGTGGAAGCGGCCAAGGTCCGCGGCGAGCACCCCTTCGAGTACGGCCACGCCGGAGAACCCGACCCGCACCGCACCGATCTCGCCTCTGACGGACTGCCGCGCGACGCCGAGCGCACGATCCGCCTGGACCAGCGCGCGGCGCGCCTCGACCAGCAGCAGCTCCCCGGCCTCGGTCAGCTCGACCCGGCGGCTCGTGCGGACGAACAGCGGACCGCCCACCTCGCGCTCCAGCCCCTGCACCTGCGCGCTCAGCGTCGACTGCGTGACGTGCAGCCTCCCGGCGGCCCGCCCGAAGTGGCACTCCTCAGCGACCGCGACGAAGTACCGCAGATGGCGCAGCTCCACCCTGCCTCCAGTCGACGCGGCTCCAGTCGGCTCGCGTCCAGTCGATCCGCGTCCAGTCGATCCGCCTCTCATCGGTTGAGACGATCAGTTCATCGTATCCACCTGTTGAATCGATCATCAGGGACGCCAGCGGCCGCCCGGCCGGTGATCACCCGCGGGTGTCCGTCATGGCCGCCCCCGCGGCGGCCGCGACCCGGACGAGCCTGCCCACCCAGGACTCGATCCGCTCCGCCGGCGCGGCGGCCGGCAGCCCGGTGAGCCGGATCGCCATCGGGGGCAGGTCGGCGACCGCGGGGAGCGGCGCGACGATCGACGCGACGTCGTAGAGCGCGCCCGGCTGGAGGTCGGGGCAGAACAGTTCGGCCAGCTCGGCGGTCGCCTGCCGGACCGCCCGCTCGTGCCGGGGCAGGCGGTCGGACAGCTCGAACGCGGACAGCGCCGCCTGCTGCCGCCCGAGCAGCCGCGGCTCGGCGGCAAGGAGGGAGTATCCGCACCCGCGTACGGTGTCGAGCCGGGCACGGTAGAGGGCGCGGCGCTCGTCACCGTCGTCGGGGGCCAGCCGCAGCCACTCCTCGACCTCCTCCTCGTCGGAGTCCACCAGGAAGGCCGCGCCGAGCGGCGGGATGATCGGCTGCCGGTGGCCGAGCGGGAACGGCTCGGCCGCCGAGGCCCGGTTCGCGGCGAGCACCTGCACCGCGTCGTCGCGGATGCGCACCAGGACACCGCAGTTGACCGCCAGTTCCGCGCTCAGCTCCTCGACCTGGGACCGGATCGTCTCGGCCAGCTGCGCCGCCTGGATCAGTTCGGGATCGGGGGTGGTCATGAAGGACCCCGGGGAGAACCGCCCGTAGCCGCCCTGGAAGAACAGCAACGGCAGTGTCGACCGCTCGACCGCCAGGTCGTGGACGCGCCCGAGGACGATGAAGTGGTCGCCCGCCTCGCGGACGTCCTCGAAGGTGCACTCGACCCAGGACACGGCGTCCTCCAAGAGGGGCGAGCCGAGCGGCCCGGGGCGCCAGCGCACGCCGTCGAACTTGTCCGCGCCGCCGGTGGCGAAGCGTCGGCACAGGGCCTCCTGATCGGCGGCCAGGACGTTGACGCAGAACGCGTGGGCGGTCCTGAGCTGCTCGAAGCTCCTGGACCCGGTGGCCGGGAAGAACGCGACCATCGGCGGGTCCAGGGAGACCGAGGAGAACGTTCCGACCACCATGCCGGCCGGTCGGCCGTCCTCGGCCACCGCGGTGACCACGGCCACACCGGTCGGATAGTGTCCCAGCGTCTCGCGGAACAGGGCGGGGTCAACGGTCTCGGACATGGGTCCTCCTTCGGCTCTTCTTTCCGTCGCGGACGCGGGTGGCGGGTGTCCTGCGCCAGGCGGCGAGGCCGACGGCGGCGAGCAGGGCGGCGCCGTTGAACAGGTCGGGGATCCAGATCGGCAGGCCGGCCAGTTGGAGCCCCTTGACGCCGACCGCCAGGGTGTACGCGGCGACGACGGTGCCCCAGACGTTGAACCGGCCGCCGCGGAACTGGGTGGACCCCAGGAACACCGCGGCGATCACCGGCAGCAGGTACCCCGGCCCGACAGTCGGGTCGCCGGTCGACAGCTGCGAGGTCAGCAGCAGCCCGGCCAGCCCCGCCACCGCACCCGACGTCACCAGCGCGAACAGGATGACCCGCGAGGGGCGCACACCGGCGAGCGCCGCGGCCTGGGCATTGCCGCCGGTGGCGTAGACACGGCGGCCGGCCGGGGTGCGCTCCAGCACGTACCAGAGCAGCACCGCCACACCGAGCATGACGTACACCGGATAAGTGATCCCGAGGAGCTGACCGGTCCCCAACCTCCCGAACCCCGCCGGCAGATCGACGATCTGCTGACTGGAGGAGATCCACGCCGTCGCCGCCGCCAGCAGCGAACTGACCGCCAGCGTCGCGATGAACGACGGAACCCGCGCCTTCGTGATCATCAACCACGAGAACAACCCCACCGCGGCGCCCGCCAGCAACGACAACACCACCGCCACCGGCGTCGGCACATGCCCCACCAGCAACCGCGCGACCAGGATCGCCCCCAACCCCACCTCCGCACCGATCGCCAGATCGATCACACCCGCAGCCGTCGGAACCACCAACCCGACCGCCACCAGACACGTCACCGCCTGATCCGACAGCAACGACCGCCACGTACCCGACGTCAAAAACGTGTCCGGCACCCACACCGAGAACACCACAACCATCAACACCAGCAGATACAACGCCGACACATTGCGGAACGCCACCGCCCGCCGCAACCGAACCGGCCACCCCACCTCACGCACCACACCCGGCGACCCGCCATCCGCCGCCCACCCGGGTGTCTCGGCGGTGTCGGTGGTCGTGGCGCGGGCGATCAGCTCGCGCCGTCTTGCTCGTCTGGCGGCCCAGGCCGTGGTGGTGTTGTTGCGGATCAGCCGGAGGATGGCCTCCCGGCGCGTCAGCGGCGGCTTTCGCCAGGCGGCGAGGCCGACGGCGGCGAGCAGGGCGGCGCCGTTGAACAGGTCGGGGATCCAGATCGGCAGCCCGGCCAGTTGGAGCCCCTTGACGCCGACCGCCAGGGTGTACGCGGCGACGACGGTGCCCCAGATGTTGAACCGGCCGCCGCGGAACTGGGTGGACCCCAGGAAGACGGCCGCGATCACCGGCAGCAGGTACCCCGGCCCGACGGTCGGGTCGCCGGTCGACAGCTGCGAGGTCAGCAGCAGCCCGGCCAGCCCCGCCACCGCACCCGACGTCACCAGCGCGAACAGGATGACCCGCGAGACCCGGACCCCGGCGAGCGCCGCGGCCTCACTGCTGCCGCCCATCGCATCGACGTTTCCGCCGGTGGCGTAGACGCGGCGGCCGGCCGGGGTGCGCTCCAGCACGTACCAGAGCAGCACCGCCACACCGAGCATGACGTACACCGGATAAGTGATCCCGAAGAGCTGACCGGTCCCCAACCTCCCGAACCCCGCCGGCAGATCGACGATCTGCTGACTGGAGGAGATCCACGCCGTCGCCGCCGCCAGCAGCGAACTGACCGCCAGCGTCGCGATGAACGACGGAACCCGCGCCTTCGTGATCATCAACCACGAGAACAACCCCACCGCGGCGCCCGCCAGCAACGACAACACCACCGCCACCGGCGTCGGCACATGCCCCACCAGCAACCGCGCGACCAGGATCGCCCCCAACCCCACCTCCGCACCGATCGCCAGATCGATCACACCCGCAGCCGTCGGAACCACCAACCCGACCGCCACCAGACACGTCACCGCCTGATCCGACAGCAACGACCGCCACGTACCCGACGTCAAAAACGTGTCCGGCACCCACACCGAGAACACCACAACCATCAACACCAGCAGATACAACGCCGACACATTGCGGAACGCCACCGCCCGCCGCAACCGAACCGGCCACCCCACCTCACGCACCACACCCGGCGACCCGCCATCCGCCGCCCACCCGGGACTCATGACCCTGTCGGTCGTCTGCAACTTCCTCACTCCGGTCCGTTCGTGCCGATGTGGCCTCCGGCCACCTGGAGTCCCAACTCGTCGCGGACCAGGCGTTCCTCGGTCAGGGCGGCGCGAGGGACCTCGCTGACCACCCGGCCGTCCTTGAGCACCAGGACGCGGTCGCACAGGGACACGAGCTCCTTCGTGTCCGAGGAGCACAGCAGGACGCCGGTCCCGTCGCGTCGTGCGGCCAGGACCAGTTCGTAGATGGCCGCCTGGGCGCCGACGTCGACTCCCTGGGTGGGTTCGTCCAGCAGCAGCACGCGCGGGCGCACGCGCAGCCACTTGGCCAGGACGACCTTCTGCTGGTTGCCGCCGCTGAACAGTTTGAGCGGCTGCTCGGGGTGGGGCGGCCGCAGTCCGACGGTCCGCATCCAGGAGCGGGTCTGCGCCCGTTCGGCCTTCCCGTCCAGCCGCCCGAAGCGCCGTCGCAGCGGTCGCATCAGCGGCAGCGTCAGGTTCTCCCGGACGCTCATGTCCATCACCACGCCGCGCCGGCGGCGGTCGGCCGGCACGTACGCCATTCCGCTCTCGATCGCGGCGCGGGTGTCGTCGGCGACCAGTTCCCGTCCGTCGACCTCCACCCGGCCGCCGGACCGGTGCTGGGCTCCGAACAGCATCGGTGCGAGCTGTTCCCGTCCCGACCCCAGGATTCCGCCGATGCCGACGATCTCACCCGCCCGCAGTTGCAGCGAGAAGTCGCTGATCTCGGCGCCGCTGACGCCGGTCACGGTCAGCACCGGCGCACCGGGGGCGTCCCGTCGCGTCGCGGCCGGGTCGGCGGTGGCGCCGTCGGAGATCCGGCGGCCCGCGATGAGTGTCACCATCGTGTCGTGGTCCAGTTCGCCGGTGGCCTGCTCGGCGACCACCCGCCCGTCGCGCAGCACCACGACCCGGTCGGCCAGTTCGAGCACCTCGTCGAGCCGGTGGGAGATGAAGACGACCCCGGCGCCGGACGCGGCGACGCGCCGGATCGCCTCGAAGAGCACCTGCACCTCGTCGCCGTGCAGCGCCGCCGTCGGCTCGTCGAGCACCAGCACGTTGTCCGGACGGGTCCAGCCGTCCAGCGCGCGGGCGATCGCGACGATCGTCCGCTGCGCCGGCGACAGCCTTCCCACCGGGACCGTCACGTCGAGCCCGGCGCCGAACCGGGCGATGAGCCGCTGGGCGCGGCGCCGCTCGGCGGCGCCGCGGACGGGGGCCAGCGCCCGTCCGCGCCTGGTCGCGCCCAGCCCGAGGTTCTCCACCGTGGTGAGGATGTCGGCCAGGCCGAGGTCCTGGTGGATGAAGTGCAGGCCCTCGCGGGCGGCGGGGCCCGCGACCGGCTCGCCCGTGGCGTCACGGACCTCGACGACCGCGCCGGGGTCGGCCTGATGGACCCCGGCGAGGATCTTGACCAGCGTGGACTTGCCCGAGCCGTTGTGCCCCAGCACCGCGACGACCTCTCCCGGGTGGACCTCCAGCGACACGCCGTCCAGAGCCTTCAGACCGGGGAACGTCTTCGACATGTCCCTGATCCGGAGCAGCGGCGCCGCGGTGCCGGTCATCACGACACCTGCCACAGGCGGGCGAACCGCTGGGCGTAGTCGGGGAACGCGGTCCAGCCGCGGGTCGGGTCGAAGGTGACGTCCTTCTGCTCCAGGAACTGCTCGGGCACCGCGCCGACCTTCTCGTTGTCCGTCGGCTGGGCGCCCTCGATCAGGCGCACCGCTGCGTCGACGGCCGTCCAGGTCGAGACCGGGAAGTCGATGTTCAGCGCGGCCGTCAGCGAGCCGTCCTTGATGTCCTGCAGGTTGCCCGCGGTGGGGCCGAATCCCACGGTCGTGACCGACAGGCCGGCCGCCTTCAGCGCGGCGGGCAGCCCGCCCGCCGCGGAGAGGCTGACGAACACGGCGGTGTTCGTGCTCTTGTGCGCCTGCAGATCGGTCACGATGGTGCGCGGCGCGGTCGTGCCGATGGTGGCCACGTCGATGGGGACCACGCGCACCTTGCAGGACGGGCAGTTCGCCGTCATCTCCTCCTTGAAGGCGTCCTGCATCGGGGCGGAGATGTCGAGGGCGGGGAGCGTGTAGAGCACCGTGTCGGCCTGGGCGCCCCTGCGGGCGATCACCCAGTCGGCCAGGAGCTTGCCGTTGCGCTGGCTCAGCTCGGGGCCCAGGTAGTTGAAGGTGATGCCGTACGGCCTGACGTCCTTGTGGATCTGCAGGGAGACCAGCTTGGCGCCGTTGCCGGCGAGCTTCTTCAGGCCGCCGCCGAACAGCGCCGGGTCGATCGCACCGAGGATGACGGCGTCCGGCTTCAGGGCGTCGGCGCTCGACGCGGCCGCCTGTGCGGTCTGCGCGGTCGATCCGGCGTTCACCGCGGTGAAGGTGCCGCCGGCCGCCAGCGCGGCCTGCTTGACGAAGGTGCCCACCGCGGCGCAGATGGGTGTCGAGCACTGCAGGTAGACGAACTTCTTGCCGGCCGGGAGCCGGTGCGGGAGCCGCTCGCTCACCGGGAAGTCGGTCGGCGCCACGGTGTACCCCGCGACCGCCGACTTCGCCGCGGCGACGTTCGCGGGCTGCTTCGATCCGGACGGAGAGCCGCCCGAGGCCGACGAGGAGCCGCAGGCCGCGACCGTCACGAGCGCGGCGGCCGAGAGGGCGGCCACCGCCGTCCGCCGCACACCACGGCGGTCCGCGCGCCCTTCGCTGGCGGCGGCGCCACGTCTCGGGTCACTGAACGTTGCGAGCATCTTTCACGCTCCTGTTGATCTGCGAGGGAAGGAGTTGGCGCGGCGAAGCGGCTCGCTTCCGGGATGCCGGGGCAACCTCCGCGACATGTTCCCGAGATAAATGGGCCGAACCAATAGGCCGTACCCTGCATCGGGTCAGTGAGCGTGTCAAGGGTCTTGCGGCGCAGTGGGGCTCATGTGTCGGGATGATGTATCAGATGTAACGGTCCGGTCCGATAGACCTCGCGGCAACCCCGCGGAAACGTCGGGAGCCGGCGGCGATCCGCTCGCCGGGAGCACGGAACCAGAGGCGTGGCCCGGGAAGCCGCGCCCGCTCAGCTCGTGTGGCGGTGCGCCTCCGCGGCCTGCCGGGCGGCGGGGACGTCGCCCGCGAGGATGGCGTCGACGAGGTCGCCGTGGACCTTCAGCCGCTGCGCCAGGTAGTCGCCGTCGCGGGGCTGGGGGTTCACCAGCGAGACGTGGTTGACGAACTCGTAGAGGCCCACGTAGGTGCCCCTGAGGACGGCGTTCGGCGAGATGGCCGCTATCCGCACGTGCAGGTCCCAGTTGACCGAGACGAACTGGGACACGTCGTCGAGGTTCTTCTTCATCGCGGTGATCAGCGACTTCAGTTCGCGCCCGTCCTTGGCGGTGCGGTGCTGCGCCGCGTGCGCGGCGACGAGCGGCTCCAGCTGCTCGCGGACCTCGATGGCCTCGGCGACCGCCAACGGCTCGCCGTGGACGGTGAGCAGCGTGCGCCCGAGCCGGACCACCGGGTCGGTCGCCGCCACGAACAGCCCCCCGCCGGGACCGGGGCGGAGCACGATCCGCCGCCGCTCCTGGAGCAGCCGGATCGCCTCGTTGACGGTGGCGCGCGCGACGCCGGTCTGCTCGCGGAGGTCGGCCCGGGTGCCGATGTGGTCACCGGGGCGCAGCCCGCGCTTCTCGATCGAGTCCTCGACGTAGAACACGAGTTCCTCGGCGCGGGTGCGGTGGGCGGGCAGGACCATGGATGAAGCCTAACGGATAGCTCCGTTGCCGGTCAGGGGCCGGTGCGCACGAGTCGGCGCCGGCGGGCGGCACGGGCCGGCGGGCCCGGCCGGGGGGGCATCGCGGGCCGGCCGAGGGGCGGTCGCAGGGCGGGCCGACGGTCCGGCGGCCGCACGCCTTGACGGAACCGGACCCGGCTCGCATGATGACCAGACCTAATGGTTAGGTCTGATGAGCGGGTTCGACGGGACGTGAACATGACGGTGCCGCCTGACGACGGGTTCTCCCTCGCCGCCGAGTTCCCGGAACCGGCGCACGAGCAGTGGCAGCGCCTCGTGGCAGGCGTCCTGCACAGGTCGGGACAGGACGTGCCGGGCGCGAACGCGGAGGACGCCCTGGGCACCGATCTGGAGGACGGGCTGCGGGTCCGCCCCCTCTACACCGCCCACGACACCGCGCCCGATCCCGGCCTGCCCGGCTTCGCTCCCTTCGTGCGCGGCGGCAGGCCCGAGGGCAACACCGTCGGCGGCTGGGACGTACGGCAGCGGCACGCGGCCGCCGACGCGGACGCGGTCCTCTCGGACCTGGAGAACGGCGTCACCTCGCTGTGGCTGGTCATCGGCGCGCACGGCATCCCGCCGGCGTCGCTCGGCGACGTCCTGGCGCGCGTCCACCTCGACCTGGCGCCGGTCGTCCTCGACGCGGGAGCCGACACCGACGCCGCCGCCCGCGCACTGCTGCGGCTGTACGCGGAGCGCGGGGTGGCCGAGGACGCCGCGCGCGGCAGCCTCGGTGCCGATCCGCTGGGCTTCGAGGCCCGTACCGGAGAGCGCGGCCTCGCCTTCGGGCCGGTCGCCGCGCTCGCCTCGCTGTGCGCCGGGGAGTACCCGGGGCTGCGGGCGCTGACCGTCGACGCGCTGCCGTACCACGAGGCCGGCGGCTCGGCCGCGCAGGAACTGGGCTGCTCGCTGGCGACCGGGGTCGCCTATCTGCGGGAGCTGACCGGGGCCGGACTGAGCGTCGAACAGGCCGCCGCGCAGCTGGAGTTCCGGTACGCGGCCACCACCGACCAGTTCCTGACCACCGCCAAGCTGCGGGCGGCACGCCGGCTGTGGGCGCGGGTGGCCGAGGTCTGCGGGGCGCCGGGGGGCCAGCTCCAGCACGCGGTGACCTCGCCGGTGATGATGTCGCGCCGCGACCCCTGGGTGAACATGCTGCGCACGGCGGTCGCCACGCTGGCCGCCGGGGTGGGCGGCGCCGACGCCGTCACCGTGCTGCCCTTCGACCACGCGCTCGGCCGCCCGGACGCCTTCGCCCGCCGGATCGCCCGGAACACCTCGACGATCCTGGTCGAGGAGTCCCATCTGTCCCGGGTGATCGACCCGGCGGGCGGCTCCTGGTACGTGGAGCGCCTCACCGACGAACTCGCCCACGCGGGCTGGGAGTTCTTCCAGCGGATCGAGGGGCTCGGGGGGCAGGCGGCCGCCCTGCGCACGGGCTGGCTGGGCCGCTCCCTGTCCGGCACCTGGGCGGCGCGCGCCGCGCGGCTCGCCCGGCGGCGCGAACCGGTCACGGGGGTCAGCGAGTTCCCCGATCTCGCCGAACGCCCCGTGGCACGCGAGCCGGCTCCCCCGGCGCCGTCCGGCGGGCTGCCGCGGGTGCGCCGCGACGAGGCGTTCGAGGAGCTGCGGGCCCGCTCCGACGGCCATCTCGCGTCGACCGGCGCCCGCCCGCGGATCTTCCTGGCGGCCCTCGGCCCGCCCGCCGCGCACACCGCCCGCCTCGCCTTCGCCTCGAACCTGTTCCAGGCGGGCGGCATCGAGCCCGTCACCGAGGGGGCGTTCGAGGACAGCGGCGCCACCGAGGTGTGCCTGTGCTCCAGCGACGCGGTGTACGAGGAGTCGGCGGCGGACGCCGCCGGCCGGCTGCGGGCGGCAGGCGCCACACACGTCTTCCTCGCGGGCCGTCCCGGTCCCCGACCGCCCGCCGACACCCACGTCTACGCGGGCTGCGACGCGGTGTCCGTGCTCCGCGCCACCCTCGACCGCATGGGAGTGTCCTGATGGCGACGACGGGAATCCCGGACTTCTCCGGGATCGGTCTCGGCTCCGCGCAGGCCGTCGGCGGCGCCGACGAGTGGCACAGGGCCGTCAAGGACGCCACCGGCGGCGCCGAGCCGCGCTGGCAGACCCCGGAGGGGATCGAGGTCAAGCCGCTGTACACCGGGCAGGACCTGGACGGCCTGGACTTCCTCGGCACCTATCCGGGCATCGCCCCCTTCCTGCGCGGCCCGTACCCGACGATGTACGTCAACCAGCCGTGGACCATCCGCCAGTACGCGGGCTTCTCCACCGCCGCGGAGTCCAACGCCTTCTACCGCCGCAATCTGGCGGCAGGCCAGAAGGGCCTGTCCGTCGCGTTCGACCTGCCCACCCACCGCGGCTACGACAGCGACCACCCGCGGGTGACCGGCGACGTCGGCATGGCGGGGGTGGCGATCGACTCGATCCTCGACATGCGGGAGCTGTTCGACGGCATCCCGCTCGGCGAGATGACCGTGTCGATGACCATGAACGGCGCCGTCCTGCCGGTCCTCGCGCTCTACATCGTGGCCGCCGAGGAGCAGGGCGTGCCGCCGGAGAAGCTCGCCGGGACCGTCCAGAACGACATCCTCAAGGAGTTCATGGTCCGCAACACCTACATCTACCCGCCGAAGCCCTCGATGCGGATCATCTCCGACATCTTCGCCTTCACCTCGCGGCGGATGCCGCGCTACAACTCCATCTCCATCTCCGGCTACCACATCCAGGAGGCCGGAGCGACGGCCGACCTGGAGCTGGCCTACACGCTCGCGGACGGCGTCGAGTACCTCAGGGCCGGACGGGACGCGGGCCTGGACGTCGACGCGTTCGCGCCCCGGCTCTCCTTCTTCTGGGGGATCGGCATGAACTTCTTCATGGAGATCGCCAAGTTGCGGGCCGCCCGCCTGCTGTGGGCCAGGCTCGTCCGGCAGTTCGACCCGAAGAACCCCAAGTCCCTGTCACTGCGCACCCACGCGCAGACCTCGGGCTGGTCGCTGACCGCGCAGGACGTCTTCAACAACGTGACCCGCACCTGCGTCGAGGCCATGGCGGCCACCCAGGGCCACACGCAGTCCCTGCACACCAACGCGCTCGACGAGGCGCTGGCCCTGCCCACCGACTTCTCCGCGCGGATCGCCCGCAACACGCAGCTGCTCATCCAGCAGGAGTCCGGCACCACCCGGGTGATCGACCCCTGGGGCGGCAGCGCGTACGTGGAGCGGCTGACCCACGACCTGGCGCGCCGGGCGTGGCGGCACATCGAGGAGGTCGAGGCGGCCGGCGGGATGGCGCGGGCCATCGACACCGGCATCCCCAAACTGCGGGTGGAGGAGGCCGCGGCCCGCACCCAGGCGCGGATCGACTCCGGGCGGCAGCCCGTCATCGGCGTCAACACGTACCGGGTGGAGAGCGACGAGCGGATCGACGTGCGGTCGGTCGACAACTCCTCGGTGCGCGCCCGGCAGATCGCCAAGCTGCGCCGGCTGCGGGCCGAGCGCGACGAGCGGGTCTGCCAGGACGCGCTGGAGGCGCTCACCCGCGCCGCGGCGGGCACCGGCAACCTGCTGGAGGCCGCCGTGCACGCGGCCCGCGCCAGGGCGACCGTCGGTGAGATCTCCGCCGCTCTGGAGACGGCGTACGGGCGGCACGCGGGCCAGGTCCGTACGATCTCGGGGGTCTACCGCGCCGAGGCCGGCGTGTCCCAATCCGCCGACCGCGCCCGTGCGCTGACGGACTCCTTCGCGCAGGCCGAGGGCCGCCGTCCGCGCATCCTGGTCGCCAAGATGGGCCAGGACGGCCACGACCGCGGCCAGAAGGTGATCGCCACCGCCTTCGCCGACCTCGGCTTCGACGTCGACGTCGGCCCGCTGTTCCAGACCCCGGCCGAGGTGGCCCGCCAGGCCGTCGAGGCGGACGTGCACATCGTCGGGGTGTCCTCGCTGGCGGCGGGACACCTGACCCTGGTACCGGCGCTGCGGGAGCGGCTCGCCGCGGAGGGCCGGGAGGACGTCATGGTCGTGGTCGGCGGGGTGATCCCGCCGCAGGACGTGCCCGCGCTGCTGGCGATGGGCGCGGCGGCCGTCTTCCCGCCGGGAACGGTGATCCCGGACGCCGCGTACGACCTGGTGCGGCGGCTGGCCGCCGGGCTGGGACACGGCGAGGGCGAGCCGGGCCCTCCCGGGCAGGGCCTCTGACCGCCATGGCGATCGACCTGGAGACCCATGTGAAGGGCGTGCTCGACGGGGACCGGGCCCTGCTGGGGCGCGCGATCACGCTCGTCGAGTCCACCCGCGCCGACCACCGGGCCCTGGCGCAGCGCCTGCTCGCCGCGCTGCTGCCGCACAGCGGCCGGGCCCGCCGGATCGGGGTCAGCGGTGTGCCGGGCGTGGGCAAGTCGACGTTCGTCGACGCGTTCGGCACCCTGCTCACCTCGCGCGGCCACCGCGTCGCGGTGCTCGCCGTCGACCCGTCGTCCACCCGCACCGGCGGATCGATCCTGGGCGACAAGACGCGGATGGAACGGCTGGCCGTCGACCGGGCGGCGTTCGTCCGCCCCTCCCCCACCGGCGGGACGCTCGGCGGGGTGGCCAGGGCGACCCGCGAGTCGATCGTGGTGGTGGAGGCCGCCGGCTACGACGTGGTCCTCGTGGAGACGGTCGGCGTCGGCCAGTCGGAGACGGCGGTCGCGGACATGGTCGACTCCTTCCTGCTGCTGGCCCTCGCCCGCACCGGGGACCAGCTCCAGGGCATCAAGAAGGGCGTCCTGGAGCTGGCGGACGTCGTGGCGGTGAACAAGGCGGACGGGCCGCACGAGCGCGACGCCCGCACGGCGGCGCGGGAGCTCTCGGGCGCGCTGCGGCTCCTCCATCCCGCCGACGGCGCCTGGACGCCGCCGGTGCTGACGTGCAGCGCCCGCGAGGCGACCGGCCTGGACATGGTCTGGGAGCGCCTCGAACAGCACCGCACGCTCCTCGCCTCCACCGGCCGCCTCACCGCCAAGCGCAGCGGCCAGCAGGTCGACTGGATGTGGGCGATGGTCCGCGACGGGCTGCTCCGGCGGCTGCGGGCCGACCCCGCCGTGCGCTCCGCCGTCCCCGGGCTCGAACAGCGGGTGCGGGAGGGCGAGGTGACGGCCACGCTGGCCGCCGAGCAGCTCCTGGAGGCGTTCGGCGGGGTGGCGACCCCGTGAGGCCGGCGCCCTGGGGGCCCGCGTCTCCCCTCCGGCCTCATCCCGGCCGCCTCCGGCCCAGCCCCGGCCGCCCCCGGCCCCGTCGTTTCCGCCCGGTTTCCGGCCCGTTTCCGAAGTCGCCAGGATCTCTGGACTGGAACTTGATTACACGGTACGTTAACCAGTATGTCAGGCACCGAGGAGGCACCGCAGGCGCAGGTCCCGCGCGAGATCGTGGCGGCCGCGCTGGGTGTCGCGAGCGCGCGGGGGGTCCCCGTAGCGGACGTGACCCTGCGGGACATCGCCCGCGAGGCCGGGATCTCCCGCAGCACGCTGCTGCGCCGGCTGGGCGGCACCCGGCAGGGCCTGGAGGAGGCGCTGCGCGCCGCCGGGGTCGAGCCGGGCGGCCGCAAGCCGGTCAGGGAGCGCGCAGTCGAGGCGATGGGCGCGCTGATCAGCGAGCAGGGACTCGGCGCGGTGACCTTCGAGCGGGTGGCGGCCGCCGCCGAGTGCTCGGTGCCCAGCCTGTACGTGGCCTTCGGCGGGCGCGACGAGCTGCTGCACGCGGTGTTCGAGCGCTACAGCCCCATCCTCGACGTCGAGGCGTTCCTGGCCGGGCCGCACGGCGACCTGGAGGAGACCGTGCGCCGCCTGTACCGGATGCTGGCCGGCGCGCTCGAACGCGAACCGCGCGTGCTGCCGGCCCTGCTGGCGGAGGTCTTCGCCCGGCCCGGCGACGAGAACATCCAGGTGGTCTTCCAGAACCTGCTGCCCCGCCTGCTCGCCGGCCTCGGCAAGTGGCTCGCCGGCGAGGTCGCCGCCGGGCGCATCCGCGACCTGCCCCCGCTGCTGCTCACCCAGCAGATGACCAGCCCGATCATCATGCACTTCCTGCTGCGCCCCGCCGCGGGCCGCGTCGCGGGCGCCGACCTGCCCACCCGGGACGAGGCGATCGAGACGTTCACCCGGACCTTCATCGAAGCCGTCGCCCTGCCGTCACCGGGCGAGCGGTCCCACTAGCCGCACCCCCTCCCCTCCCAAGGCGGTGATCGCCATCGGCACCGACGACGACCTCCACGGGCGGCGCGCCGACCACGGCGGCCGCCTCGACGAGGACTCCCTCCCCCTGCGGTTCCGGGGCGGCCTGATGCCGGCCGCGGCCGGCCCGCCGGCCGCCACGGCCGCCCGCCCCGCGCCCGGCCGTCGGGCCTACGTGCGACTCCCCCTCGTACCGGCCCGACTCGACCGCTGAGACCCGCCGACGGGGACGCATCGGCTCCGACGTGTCGGCCCCGACGTATCGCCCCGGACGTATCGACCCGCGCGTATCGACGAGGTGTCGATCGACACGTGTCGAGCACCGTTCCATACGAAGACGAATGGACACGCACATGAGCAACGAAGAAGCGGTTTTCGTCCCGTCGTTCCCCTACGTGGAGGCCGACGAGAAGAGCCTGTTCAGCAGGTTCGAGCCCGGGACCCGGGTGCTGCCGGCGGGCTTCCAGACCCGGCCCGAGTACAGCCCGATCCCCGTCGACATCGTGTTCGAGAAGGACGTCGCCGTCACCCTGCGCGACGGGACGACCATCTACGTCGACGTGCTGCGCCCCGCCGGGGACGAGAAGGTGCCCGTCCTCGTCGCCTGGAGCCCGTACGGGAAGAGCACGGGCACGGACCCGAAGTACACGCAGCTCTTCGGGCTGCTGGGCATCGACCTAAAGCTGCTCTCCGGGCTGTCGAAGTTCGAGGGCCCGGACCCGGCCTTCTGGTGCGCGAACGGCTACGCCGTGTGCAACCCGGACCCGCGCGGCGTCTTCAACTCCCAGGGCGACAGCGTGATGTTCGGGGAGCAGGAGGGCCAGGACTGCCACGACCTGATCGAGTGGCTCGGCGTCCAGGACTGGTGCAACGGCAAGGTCGCGATGAGCGGCACCTCCTACCTGACGATCAGCCAGTGGTACACCGCGGCCGAGCGTCCGCCGCACCTGGCCGCCATAGCGCCCTGCGAGGGCATGAGCGACATCTACCGCGACCTGATCCTGCGCGGCGGCATCCCGGACTACCCCTTCCCGGAACGGCTGGCGATGAGCTCCGTCGGGCTGAACCAGCGGGAGGACATGATCGCGGAGGCCGAGCGGTACCCGCTGATGAACAGCCTGTGGGAGTCCAAGAGCGCCCGGCTGGAGGACATCACCGTGCCGGCCTACATCGTCGCCAGCTACTCCAACTCCATCCACACGCAGGGGACGTTCCGCGGCTGGCGGCGGATCGGCTCGCAGGACAAGTGGCTGCGCGTCCACAACACGATGGAATGGCCCGACTACTACGACAAGGAGAACGTCCTCGAACTGCGCCGCTTCTTCGACCGCTACCTCAAGGACGAGGACAACGGCTGGGAGCAGACCCCGCGGGTGCGCTACTCCGTGCTCGACCTCGAAGGCGGCGACCGGGTCGACGTGCCCGCGACCAGCTTCCCGCCGCAGGACGTCACCTATCTCCCGTACCACCTCGACGCCGCCGGACTCACCTTGAGCGAGCAGCCGCCGGCCCATCCGGCGGTGGCGAGCTACGACGCGGAGGCCGAGCGGGACGGGGTGGCCTTCACGGTCGGGTTCTCCGCCGAGACGGAGATCGTCGGCTACCCGAAGGTGCGGCTGTGGGTCGAGGCGGACGGCTCGGACGACATGGACCTGTTCGTCGTGCTGCTGAAGCTGAACGCCGCGGGCGAGCCGCTGGAGCAGTTCAACGTCCCCAACCACGGGCCCGTCATGGACAACCTGACCCGCGACGGCGCGTCGATCCTGAAGTACAAGGGCTCCAACGGGCGGCTGCGGGTCTCGCTGCGGCACCTGGACGAGGCGCGGTCGACCGACGAGGTGCCCGCCCACAGCTTCGACCGGGTGGAGAAGCTCGCTCCCGGCGAGATCGTCCCCGTCGAGATCGACATGTTCCCGGTCGGCCTGGCCCTGCACCCCGGCGAGAGCCTGCGGCTGGTCGTCAGCGGCGAGAACCCGTGGGGCGGCGTGATGCCGGGCACCGCGGCCGTGGTGCCCGACAACCACGGCAAGCACCGCATCCACACCGGAGGTGCGCACCCCTCCTGCCTCCACCTTCCGGTCAGGACGGCCGGCTGAGGGTCCCCGGAAGGAAGCAGGAAGAAGAAGGAGGAGGGCAGGTATGTCTGCATCACGAGTCGAGCGGGCCGCCGCCGAAGAGGCCGCGATCGGCGGCCTGTTGAAGGAGGAGCGGCGGTTTGCTCCTCCGGCGGATCTGGCGGCGGGA
>NZ_JAZEWV010000035.1:0-70997 GCF_036353415.1 Actinacidiphila polyblastidii | reverse complement strand
GGGGAGCAGGCGATGTGGGGACGTGGCGAGGTCAGGTGCCGCACGCGGTGGCGAGCGCCCTGCGGATCCGGACGGGTTCGTAGGTGGGCGACGCGATGGACAGGACGACGAGAGCGGTACGGCCGAGGTGCGCCGCCAGTGCGCGGGCCGCGGCGTCCGCGTCGCGCGACTTCGCCGCCTCGGCGATGGTGCGGTGCTGTTCGCTGGTGCCCGCCTGCCACTCGAGCGGGTTCCACGACACGAAGGCCAGGCGGTACCGCGTGGCGTGGTCCGACAGCAGGGCCAGTTCGCGTTCCAGGCGCGGGCCGGCCAGGCGGACCAGGGCGCGGTGGAACTGCTCGTGCGGGCGCTCCCACAGCTCGACGTCCCCGGTGCGTGCCGTCTCGTCCATCTCCTGGAGCAGCTGGTCGAGCCGGCTCAGGTCCTCGTCGGTCATACGCGGCACGGCGATCCCGATCGCGAGCGCTTCGAGGCTGATCCGCATGGCGTACAGCTCGTCCAGGTCCTCGTCGCTGAAGGCCGTGACCCGCGCGCGGTGCTGGGACTCCTGCTGGACGAAGCCCTCGCGCTGGAGAATCCTCAGCGCTTCTCGCAACGGGCCGCGGCTCACGCCGAGTCGGCGGGCGAGTTCCACCTGCGACAGCGGGTCGCCGGCGGACAGCTCGCCGCGCATGATCGCGCGCCGCAGCTCGTGATGGGCTCTGCTCACCTCGTCGGGGTGGGCGAGCTTCTCCGGCACCTCGACTGACCGTGCTGTCATCGCCTGTCGGCCTTTCGCGGGTTCCCTGCGGCGTCTTCCCTGCGGCGCCCGGTGGGCGCTCCCTGGGAACGCCCGGACGGACTGCCAGTATCACGGTAGCCGACTCCTCTCGCGAATCTGTCGACACTTTGAGGCGTTCGAATGCGGCCGACCCTTGCCCGTGCGCACGAATTCGCATGCTACGTGGGCATGTCGATGCGCAGCACGGTTCCCCATCCTCAAAAGTGTTGACATTTTTCATCCGGCTCCTACAGTGATGTCTCAAGACGACCGCCCCTTCCGCCGCTGGGCGCGACGGGGCCGGACAGGACGGACGCCGGGGTCGACAGACGGCAGCGCCGTCACCCCCGACCGGGCGACCGGCGCCGAACCCCGGTCGGCAGCCGCCCCCGTGCCGCGTCGCCGACCTCCACCACCCACCCGTCCGACCCGCCGCCCCGCCAGAACGGATTGCCACGACCATGCCGATAGACATCGCCCGGCTCGACCAGGCCACCCGCTTCCGACCCGTCGGCCACCACGACGTCGGCCCCGTCCAGCTGTTCGGCGGCGAGCAGTACGACGGCGCCGTGACGGTCGTCCTGTCGCACTACCTGCCGGGCGGCCACGCCGACATGTCGCCCGTCCCGGCGGAGACGGTCTACCTCGTGCTGACCGGCACCCTCACCCTCACCGACGCCGACGGCGGCACCGAGGAGCTGCACCCGCTCGACGGGGCGCGGATCACCTCGGGAACGTCCCGCACCGTGGAGAACCGCACGAACCTGCCCGCGAGCATGCTGGTGATCCGGCCCAACCCGGCCGCCGCGCAGTCCGCCGACGCAGCGGGCGGCCGACCGTGACCGGGCCGCTCGCGGGGCTGCTCGTCATCGATCTCAGCCGCGCGCTCGCCGGGCCGCAGGCCGCGATGATGCTCGGCGACCTCGGCGCCCGGGTGATCAAGGTCGAGAGCCCCGCAGGGGACGACACCCGGTCCTGGGGGCCGCCGTTCGTCCGCGCCGACGACGGCACGGTGGAGTCGACGTACTTCCTGTCCTGCAACCGCAACAAGGAGTCGATCACCCTCGACCTGAAGCGGGACGAGGACGCGGCCGTGCTCGCCCGGCTGGTGGAGCGAGCGGACGTGCTGCTGGAGAACTACCGGCCGGGCACGCTGCGGCGGCTCGGCTTCGGCAGCGACCGGCTGATGCGGCTCAACCCGCGCCTGGTGGTGCTGTCGATCAGCGGCTTCGGGCACGACGGGCCGGAGGCCGACCGTGCCGGGTACGACCAGATCGCGCAGGGCGAGGCCGGGCTGATGTCCCTGACCGGAGCCGACCCGGACCACCCGCAGCGGGTCGGCGTGCCGATCGGCGACCTGCTCGCCGGCATGAACGGCGCGTTCGGCGTGCTGGCGGCGCTGCGGGAGCGCGACCGCACCGGCCGCGGGCAGGTCGTCCGCACCTCGCTGCTCGCCTCGGTCGTCGCGGCCCACGCCTTTCAGGGCACCCGCTGGACGGTGGCAGGCGAGGTCGGCCGCGCCCAGGGCAACCACCACCCCTCCATCGCGCCCTACGGGCTCTTCCGCTGCGCCGGCGGACGGGTGCAGATCGCCTGCGGAAACGACGCCATGTGGGGCCGGCTGCGCGCCGCGTTCAGCATCGAGGCCGACGACGCGCCCTTCGCGACGAACTCCGACCGGGTGGCGAACCGGGACAGCCTCACCGACCTGCTGGAGATCGTGTTCGCCCAGTACGAGACGTCCGACCTGCTGGAGCGGCTGGCCGAAGCGGGCATCCCGGCCGGCCGGGTGCGCGGCCTCGACGAGGTCTACGACTGGGAGCAGACCCGCTCGCAGAAGCTGCTCCTCGACGTCGAGCACCGGAGCCTGGGGAAGATCACCCTGCCCGGATCGGCGCTGCGGACCTTCTCGGTCGACGCCGCGGGGGCCGAGACCGAGACGACCCGGGTCGACGCCGATCCGCCGCCCGTGCTCGACGCCGACGGCGACGCCGTCCGCGCCTGGCTGGCGGAGCCGCTGCCCGGCGGCGGGAGGGCGTGGTGAGCAGGGAGGCCGCGGTGGGAGCCGTCGGACCCGAGGGACCCGCACATCGACGACGTAGGACAGGTGGGATTTCCGTGCACAGCGCCAACGCGGCAGAACCGGGGGCCGAGGTCCTCACCGGTGTCTTCGCCGGCCCGGTCTGCGGGCTCAGGTACCAGACGCCGACCACGACCGGCTTCACCGACGAGCGCGGCGGGTTCCGGTACCGGCCGGGCGAGGCCGTGACCTTCCTGGTCGGCGGGCTCGTGCTCGGCACCGTCGAGGGCGCGCCGCGGGTGAACCTGGCGCAGCTGGTGAACCGCGTCGCCGGGCGGATCGACCGGCTGCACGACCCGATCGTGACCAACCTGGCCCGGCTGGTGCAGACGCTGGACCACGAGGGCGACGTCGAGACCGGCGTCACCCTCGCGCCGGAGGTGCACGAGCTGGTCGAACCGATGGTGCTGAACCTCGACCAGCCCGACATCGCCGACGATCCCGCGGTCGCCGGCCTGCTCAAGAAGCTCAACGCGGTGCCGTCCGTCTTCACCTCGCAGGAGCCGCGCGGCCTGCGCCAGGCCGCCGCCGCCCGCAACGCGCTGCGCCGCGAGATCCGCGGCATCGTCAAGATGACGGACGTCCGGATTCCGCTGCGGGACGGCTCGTTCCTCTACGCCGACGTCTTCCGCCCGGCCGACGACGAGCCGCATCCGGTGGTGATGAGCCTGAGCTTCTACGGCAAGGCGTTCCACCACGAGTGCATCCGCACCGAGGAGGACGCCCTGGAGCGGGAGGAGTTGGAGGACGACTTCTTCTCCGGCAACCCGAACGGCCAGCAGTACGAGAACCACGAGGCCGTCGACTCGTCGACGTGGGTCCCCGAGGGCTACGTGTGCATCAGGGTCGACGCGCGCGGTGTGGGACGCAGCCCCGGTCTGCAGACGCCGCTGAGCGTGCAGGAGGCCGAGGACTACTACGACGCGATCGAGTGGGCCGCGGAGCAGCCCTGGGCGAACGGCAGCGTCGGCCTGTGGGGGATGTCGTACCTGGCGATGACGCAGCACAACGTCGCCAGCCTGCGGCCGCCGCACCTGAAGGCGATGATCGCGCTGGGCACCGACGCCGACCTGTACAACGAGTCCCTCTACAACGGCGGCATCTTCGGCGAGGGCTTCTGGAACTGGTGGTGGAAGGTCTGGTCGGGGAAGAACTTCTGCGGCGAGGAGCGGCCGCAGACCGACTGGATGGCCCGGGCGCTCGCCACCCCGTTCAACGACCCCGCCGCGTACGGCCCCGAGGGCTCGCTCTTCATGCGCCCCGAGATCGAGAAGGCCACGGCCGCGGTGTGGATCGTCGGCCCGCAGACCGGCGCGGTGATCCACCAGCTCGGCAGCAGCGAGACCTTCCTGCGGTCCACCGGCGCGGCGGCCCGGAAGTTCGACTTCGTCGACGCCTGGTTCCCGCACAGCTACAAGGGCTCGACGGTGGCCGAGCACATGCGCTTCTTCGACCACTGGCTCAAGGGCGAGGACAACGGCGTGATGGACGGCGCCCCGGTCCGGGTGCAGGTCAGGACGGGCAACGCCTCGTACTACACGCTGGAGGAGGACGAGTGGCCGGTCGCGCGGACCGAGTACCGCCGCTGGTACCTCGACGCCGCGCCGTCGGACTGGCAGGGCGACAGCCGGCGCGACGACCTGCTGCGCATCACTGCGAGCGTGCCGGCGGCCGGGAACAGCGCGAGCTACGACGCGCATCTGGAGCTGGGGCGGCCCACCTTGGCGCCGACCGGCGCGGTCGGCGGCACCCCGCGCTGGTCGACCGGCGTCTCGTTCGTCAGCGATCCGCTCACTGAGGACCTGGTGCTCGCCGGCTACATGAAGGTCGGCCTGTGGGTGGCGTCGAGCAGCAGCGACATGGACGTCTACGTGTCGCTGCGGGTGATCGACGAGCAGGACCGCGAGGTCCGCTACGAGGCACTGGTCCTCCCGATCGACCCGATGCACCCCCACCCGGTGGGCTTCGGCCAGCTCAAGGTCTCGCGGCGCAGGCTCGACGAGGCGAGGTCGACCGACTACTGGCCGGTCCACACGCACCTGGAAGCGGACGAGCAGCTGCTGGCGGACGGCGAGGTCGTGCCGGTCGAGTTCGGGCTCAACCCGAGCAGCGCGCTGATCCGTGAGGGCTGCCGGCTGCGGATCGACGTCCAGCCGTACACGCCCGCGGGCGTGCCCGTCCGCGCCTACGACGCGAGTTACCACACCGGTGCGACGAACACCGTCTTCACCGGGCCCGACCACCCCAGCTACGTGCAGTTGCCCATCCTGCCGCCGCGGTGACCGCCGCGACGTCCCGGCCCGGCCCACGCACTCGAACCGCATGAACCACACAGGAGGCACCCACGATGACCGCGACTGACGAGAGGCCGAAAGAGCTGACGGCGGTCCTCGACCGGGTCAGGGCGCTCGGGCCCGCGTTGCGGGAGCGTGCGCCGGAGGCGGAGCGGGCCGGCCGCCACTCCGACCGGACCATCGCCGACCTCGACGCCACCGGCGCCTTCGCCATCGGCAGCCCCCTGGAGTTCGGCGGCTACGAGTTCTCCGTCCGGCAGCAGCTGGACGTGGTCACCGAGGTCGCCCGGTGGGACGGCTCGGCCGGGTGGACGGTGTGGGTGGGGGCCTCGACGAACTGGATTCCGGCCGGCTCCGGCGCCCGCGTCGTCGAGGAGGTCTACGGTCCCCGGTGGGTGGGGCCGCGGGTCGCCGGGTCGAGCCACTTCCCGGCGTCCCGGGGGCGGGCGAAGCGTGTCGAGGGCGGCTGGCTGCTGTCCGGCGGTCCGTGGACCTTCGGCAGCGACGCGCTGTGGGCGCCGTACACCAACCTCGGCTGCATCGCCGACGACGGCGAGGGTCCGTACCTGGTGGGCGCGCAGGTGCCGCGCGAGGAGCTGCGGTTCCTCGACGACTGGAAGGTCGCCGGCATGCGCGCCACCGGCAGCGTGTCGTCCGAGCTCACCGGCGACGAGCTGTTCGTCCCGGAGCACCGGTGTGTGGACTTCCGCGACATCACCGGCGGCAGGCTCGACAGCGGCCTCAAGGGGTCGTTGTGGAAGGCGCCCTCGCTCGGCTGGGCGTTCAGCCTGATGGCCGGGATGTCGATCGGCATCGCCGAGGGCGCCCTGGCGCGCTTCCTCGAACGCTCCGCCGGCCGCCCGGTCCGCGGCACCACGTACAAGAACCAGCTGGAAGCGCCGCTGACCCACCTGATGCTGTCCGAGGTCCACTCCAAGATCCGGTCCGCGACGCTGATGGCCCGTGCCAACGCCGAGGAGACCGACCGGCTCGGCCTGCTCGCCGCCGAAGGGACGCCGGCCGAGCCGGAGTACATGCAGGACTTCAGCGCCCGGGTCCTGGTGGAGACCGCCTACGCGGCCAAGTGGTGCGCGGAGGCGATCGAGCTGCTCCAGCGCAACTCCGGCTCGACCGCGATCATGGACTTCGAGCCGATCCAGCGCGCCTGGCGCGACGCCCGGGTGATCACCCTGCACGGCGCCCTCAACCTGGAGGCGCTGTCGGAGAACTACGGGCGGCTGATGGCCGGAATGCCGCCGCACAACTTCGCGGGCATCACCACCCTGGACCGCTTCGCGCCGAGCGTGCAGAAGAAGGCCGAGTAGGTGGCGGGCATGCGGACACGAAGCGAGACCCCGGAGCTCCCCGACCGCGGCGCGCCCGAGGGCGGCGTCCGGGCGGCGATCGTCGACTCCCCCGGCGCCGAGCCGCGGCTCGGCTCGGTGGTGCTGCCGGCCAGGCCGGCCGGCAGCACGCTGCTGGCCGTGCTCGCGGCGCCGCTGAACCCGCTGGACCTGGCCATCGCGTCGGGGACGTTCCACTCGGCCCGCCACGAGAGCCCGTACGTCCCGGGCAGCGAGTGCGTGGGGGTCGTGCTCGACTCCGACCGCCACGCGCCCGGCGACCTGGTCTACGCCGAGTGCCACGCCTCCCCGGCCACGCCGGGCGCCTTCGCCGCGCGGCTGCTCGTCGCCGACGAGGACGTGCTGCCGCTGCCCGACGGCCTCGACCCGGTGAAGGCCGCGGCCGTCGGCAACTCCGGCACGGCGGCGTATCTGCCGCTGGTCGAGCACGCCGGGCTGCGCCCCGGGGAGACCGTGCTGGTGCTGGGCGCCACCGGCGCGGTCGGGCAGCTCGCCGTCCAGGTGGCGCACCGCGCCGGCGCCGGCCGGGTGGTCGGCGTCGCCCGCGACCACGCCGCGCTGGAGCGGCTGCTCGCCCTCGGCGCGGACGCCGTCGTCGCGGTGCGCGCCGAGGAGGGGGCCGACGAGCTGGCCGCGCGGCTGCTGACCGCCGCCGGGCCGGTGGACGTCGTCCTCGACGGGCTGTACGGGGCGCCGCTGGAGGCGGCGCTGCGGGTGTGCGCGCCGCAGGCCCGGGTGGTCAACATCGGCAACCCGGCAGGCGCGACCGCGCGGATACCGGCCGGGCTGCTGCGCGGCAAGCGGCTGACCCTGTCCGGCTTCGCCGGCCTGCACACCCCGCTGCGGGACAAGCAGGCGGCGCTGACCTGGCTGTGGACCGCCCTCGCCGACGGCCTGCACGTCGCGGTCCGCACCTTCCCGCTGGACGGACTGCCTGCGGCATGGCGCGCGCAGGCGGCCTCGCCGCACGCCAAGTACGTCCTGCTGCCGGACGACGCCTCCTTCACCCGACCGACTCGACACGACCGGAGCACCCGACCGTGACCCACCCTCCCGAAGCGTCCGCCCCGCGGCCCGCGGTCGACTGCGTCGTCGTCGGCGGCGGACCCGTCGGCCTGCTGACCGCGGTGTTCCTCGGCCGGGCCGGCCTGCGGGTGACCGTCGTGGAGCGCTGGCCGCAGCGGTACCCCTCGCCGCGGGCGTGCACGATCGACCACGAGGCGCTGCGCGTCCTGCAGGCCGCGGGCGTCATGGCCGACCACGCGGACCTGTTCGAACCGTCCCAGGGCGACCGGGGCGGTTACGAGTTCCGCAACGGCGAGGGCGAGCTGCTGCAGGCCATCGACTGGAACAGGACCGCGGAATCCGGGTGGGCCAACACCAACGGCTTCTACCAGCCCGACCTCGAAGCGGTCCTGGAGGACCTGGCCGTCGCGACGCCGGGCGTGCGCGTCCACCGCGACTGGACCTTCCAGGCGCTGGCCCAGGACGGGGCGGGAGTGTCCGTGCGGCTGGCCCCCACCGGACGGCCCGAGGAGAGCGTGCGGGTCCGGTCGCGGTGGCTCGTCGGCGCCGACGGGGCCAACAGCGCGGTGCGCTCCCAGCTCGGCGTCGAGGTCGGTGACTCCGGGTTCGAGGCCGACTGGCTGGTGGTGGACTACCAGCCGCTGGTCGAGGAGGAGTGGAGCGCCTTCGTCACCCAGTTCTGCGACCCGGCGCAGCCGGCCACCGCGGTCAACAGCGGCCCGGGGCGGCGGCGGTTCGAGTTCATGCGCCGCGCCGACACCACCGTCGAGGAGCTGGGCCGGGACAGCACCGCCTGGCGGCTGATGGCGCCGTGGGGCGTGACTCCGCAGACCGCCCGGCTGGAACGGCACGCGGTCTACACCTTCCGGGGGCGCTGGGCGCGCACCTGGCGGCAGGGCGACGTCTTCCTCGCGGGCGACGCGGCCCACCTCATGCCGCCCTTCCTCGGGCAGGGGCTCTGCTCCGGCCTGCGGGACGCCCGCGCGCTCGCCTGGCGGCTGGGCATGGTGCACCGCGGCCTGGCGGCTCCCGCCGTCCTCGACTCGTACGGGCCGGAACGCACCGGGCACGTCCGGGAGATCATCGACGAGGCGGTGGCGGCGGGCCGGGTCATCTGCGAGCTCGACGCCGACCGCGCGGCGGTCCGGGACGCCGAGATGAGGAGGCGGTCACTCGATCCGGCCGCCGCCACCCGGGAGCCGCCGCATCCCCGGCTGGGCGAGCCGTCGCTGACGCTGCCCGGCGGGGAGGCCGGCGGGCGGCTGGCGCCGCAGGGGCGGGTCTCGGTCGGCGACCGGGAGGGCCTGTTCGACGACCTGGTGGGGGGCGACTGGCAGCTGGTCAGCCGCGCCGGGGACCCGGCGGAGCTGCTGGACGAGGCGGACGCGGCCTGGTTCCGGCGGATCGGCGGCGTGTTCGCCGACGTGTCGGGGGCGGGTCCGGTCCACGATCGGGACGGCGCCTACGCGCGCTGGTTTGCCGGGCGCGGCTGCGAGGCGTTCCTCGCCCGGCCGGACTTCTACGTGTTCGCCGCCGGACGGCACGCCGACATCCCGCAGTTCGTCTCGCGCCTGCGCGGCGCGCTCCAGCCGGCCTCCGCGGAAGGAACGTCATGACCGCACCACAGCACCCCCGGCCCGACGGCGGGCTGCCCGAGGCGCACCGGCCGCGGCCGGGCGGCTCCTTCGACGCCACCGCCGTCACCTTCGCCGCGATGGGGCTGTTCGACGCCCTGACCGGCGACCAGCGGGCCCGGCTGCTGCTGCCGCACGCGGACCGCGGCCGGACGCACTGGAACTTCCTGCCCGAGTCGGGGCGGCACGGACTCGCGCTGGGAGAGCTGGACCGCCGCCAGGAGGGACTGGCGCACCGCCTCGTCGCTGAGTCGATGTCGATCCCGGCCTACGCCCGCGTCGTGCAGGTGATGGCCAACGAGCACCTGCTGCGCGAGCTGAACCTGCCGCTGTTCGGCCACATCGCGCCCGCCTTCCGCGACGCGCGCGGCTACTTCCTGACCTTCTTCGGCCAGCCGCAGCCGGACACCACCTGGGGCTGGCGGCTGGTCGGCCACCACCTGTCGCTCAACGTCACCGTCGTCGACGGCGACCTGGTCAGCGCCACCCCGTTCCTGCTCGGCGCCGAACCCGCCCGCTTCGGGCCCTTCCGGATCCTCGGCGAGGAGGAGGACGCCGCCTTCGTCCTGCTGGACAGCCTCACCGGCGCCCAGCAGCGCCAGGCGGTCATCCACTCCCGGCCGCCGGCCGACTTCGTCACCCGTACGGTCGCGACGGTCGGCGAGGTCGAGTATCCCGCCTACCACGGCGTGGGCCGCCGGGACGCGATGATCACGGACGAGGACCGCGAGGCGCTGGCGTACTTCCGCGACCATCCCCGCGGCATCCGCGCCGACGACCTCTCCCCCGGCCAGCGCGGGCACTTCGACGACCTGCTGGCCCGGTTCGTGGAGCGCGCCCGCCCGGGGCTGGTCGGCTTCGAGATGGACCGCATCGCGGCCGCCGGCGGCGTCGGGGAGCTGCACTTCGCCTGGGCCGGCGGCACCTCCGTCGACCGGCCGCACTACTTCCGCATCCAGGGACCGGCCACCCTCATCGAGTTCGACAACGCCGAGGACGACGCCAACCACGTGCACAGCGTCTGGCGCGACCCCTCCAACGACTTCGGCGCGGACCTGCTGATCCAGCACCACCTTGACCACGACCACACCGGTTCGCGCCCGGAGGACGCCGGCTGAGCGGCACAGACCGCTCGGCCCGCTGCGCGCAGACTCCGGAGACCAGGAAGGACACACATGAGAATCGTGGGCGTCAGGCGGCCGCGTGCCCACTCGGGCGTGGAGGTCGCCACCCTGGGCGACCAGGGCGGTGAAGTCACCGTCATCAGCTCGCTCGAGGACTTCTGGGCGGACCCGGCGGTGCATCTGTCCCGGCCGCCCGCCGGCGCGACCTACCCGGTCGCGTCGGTCGAACTGGTCCCGCCGGTGCTGCCGGACGCGCGCGTCATCTGCATCGGGCTCAACTACCTGGAGCACGCGGCGGAGGGCAGCTTCCGCGACCAGGAACTGCCGCCGTACCCGAGCTTGTTCGCCCGCTGGACGCAGTCCCTGACGGTGGACGGCGCGGAGGTGCCGGTGCCCTCCAACGAGGAGGGCCTGGACTGGGAGGGCGAGGTGGTCGCCTGGGTCGGCGCGCCGCTGATCGACGCCTCCCCCGACGAGGCGCTGGCCTCGGTCATCGGCTACTCGACGTTCAACGACCTGACCGCCCGCAGGGCGCAGAAGCTGACCTCGCAGTGGATCCTCGGCAAGAACGGCGACCGGTCGGGACCGATAGGGCCGATGGTCCCGGCAGCGGAGGTCGGCGACCTGAAGCAGGGCCTGCGGCTGCGGACCCGCGTGAACGGCGAGACCGTGCAGGACGGCTGCACCGACCAGATGATCTACACGGTCGGCGAGACCCTGTCCCTGGTCTCGCACACCCTGTCCCTGCGCCCCGGCGACCTCCTCGCGACCGGCACGCCGGCGGGCGTCGGCTACGGCCGCAAGCCGCCGCGGCTGCTCCAGCCGGGAGACACCGTCGAGGTCGAGGTGGAGCGGCTGGGGACGCTCCGCAACGCCGTGGTGGGCAACGAGCGCCGCTCGGAAGCCGCCTTCCGCGGCCACCGCTGAGCGCGCCCGCGAGCACGCCGGCCCACCGCCGCGATCGCCCCACATGCCCGACCTGCCTGTATCTCCGACCCGCACGACCAGCCGGCACGATCACCCGACCCGATCGGCCGCTATGACCTCAAGGACGAGGAGCACGTCATGACCGAGCACGACAAGGCGCAGATCATCGAGATCATGAACCTCTACGCGCTGGCGCTGGACGCCCATCAGTGGGACCTGTTCGACCGCGTCTTCGCGGAGGACGTGGTGGCGGAGTTCGGGCCGGCCGGCGCCGCCTGGAAGGGCCTCGCGGAGTTCAAGCGCTCCTTCGCCGAGTTCCACGAGACGCTGGACGGCCACCAGCACACGATGATGGGCCACCTGGTGCACGTCGACGGCGACAGGGCGCACGCCTTCAGCTACGGCAACTGGCTGCTGATCCGCGAGGCGGCCGAGGGCGGCCCGACCTGGGAGGGGACCGGCTGGTACGACGACGTGCTGGTCCGCGGCGAGCAGGGCTGGCGCATCCAGCACCGCGTCTGCCGGCTGATGTCCTGGAAGGGCAACCCCTCGGTCCCCGAGCCGAACCGGGAGCACAACCCGGACATGCAGCTGAACGTGCTGCGCCGGCACAGCGAGGACGGCAGGATCGAGTTCCTCAAGGCGATCGGCGCGCGGTAGCGCACAGCACCGAGGGGCGGCCCCGCCGGGGGCCGCCCCTCAGTCGTGCGCAGGGTCAGCGGTAGGCCCTGGACCACTTCTGGTTGGACGCGCCGTTGCACGTCCACAGCTGCAGCCCCGTGCCGTTGGCGGTCTTCGCGCCGACCACGTCCAGGCACAGGCCGGACTTCTGCGCGACGATGGTGCCGTCGCTGTTCAGCGTCCACGTCTGGGCCGAACTGCCGTCGCAGTTCCACAGTTCGACCTTGGCGCCGGGGCTGGTCGAGCCCTGGTACACGTCGAGGCACTCGGTGGCGCCCATGGTGCGCAGCTCACCCGCGGAGGTCAGCGAGAACTCCTGGTTGATGCCGCCGTTGCAGTCCCAGATCTGCTCCTTGGTGCCCAGGAAGTAGACGTTGCCGCCGTCGGTGTCGACGCACCTGCCGGACGCGGCGCTCACCAGCTCGCCGGTGCCGCCGGTGCCGGACGTGGGAACCGCGGAGATGAGGGCGACGCCGCCCGCGGCCACGCTCGTGGTGTACGTGCTGACGGTGCCGAGCGGCTTGTCGTCGTTGATCATGTCGGTGATCTTCGCCGAGCCGGTGAGGCCGAGCTGCGCCAGCGGGAGGCTGAAGGTGTGGCTGGCCGAGGTGTCGGTGTTGAACACGCCGACGTACCAGGTGCCGTTCTTCTCGCGCTTGGCGAAGACCTGCTCGTTGCCGCTCTTGACGACCCGGGCGGCGGGGATGCCGTCCTGGTCGATCGCGATGAGCCGCTTGTTGGTCAGCAGCGCCTTGTCACCGGCGTCGAGGTGGGTGAGGTCGGCGCCCAGCATGTACTGGGAACTGGCCAGCGCCCACAGCGCCATGTTCGTCTGGCGCTCGGGCCCGGTGATGCCGTCGTCGTCGCCGTTGCCGACGCCGAAGGAGTCCAGGTCGTTCCAGCCGCCCTCACCGCCGTTGGGCTGCGCGACGGCCGCGTCGTCGAACCGCCTGGAGACGTTGGTCCAGCTGGTGAGCGGGAAGCTGTAGCCCTTGGGGCTCGCGCCGATGTCGCCGTCGATGCGCCAGGAGTTGGCCAGCGACGACCAGGTGGGGCCGCTGGAGGCGGACAGGCTCGCCGACAGGTTCAGCGCGATCGGCCGGCCGCTCTGCGCGAGCGCCTTCGACCAGGCGCTGATGTCGGAGGTCTTGCCCGGACCGACACCGTCCAGCTTCAGGTAGTCCACGCCCCAGCCGGCGAACTCGTCGGCCCAGGAGTCGATGAAGTCCTGCGCGCCGGCCTTGCTGTAGTCGATGGTGCGCATGCCCTTGCAGTTGAAGTTGCTCGCGCTGTTCGATGTGGCGATCTGGTCGGCGGTGTACGAGGTGCCCTTGATCTGCGTCTTCTTCGACACCGCCTGCGCGGAGATGCCCGGCGTCACGTACAGGCCGAACTTCAGCCCCTTGCTGTGCACGTAGTCGGCGAGGACCTGCATGCCGTCGGTGGAGCCGCTGTTCGGGAAGAGCGAGGTGTCGGTCACCCAGCGGCCGTACGCGTCCACGTCGGGGCCCTGGCTGCCGGGGCACTTGTACCAGAAGTCGTCCATGTTGGCGTAGACGTAGCCGAGTCCGCTCAGGCCGCTCGACACGAGCGCGTCGACCTGCGCCTTGAACTTGGCCGCCGAGGGGTCACGCTGCAGGAAACCCCAGCCGCTCCAGCCCATCAGCGGGGCGTTGACGGCGATGCCGTTGTCCGACGCCTGGGCCTTCGGCGCCAGCGCCTGCGGCGCCGCCAGTCCGAGGCTGACGGCGGCCGCCGCGGCCAGCACCATCCATCGCGATCTCATCTGTCCTCCAGTCGTGCGCACGCGCTCGTTCTCGTCGTGGGGGTCGGGGTCGGGGTCACTTGAGGGTCCACTGCTGGTTCTGGCCGCCGTTGCAGGTCCACAGCTCCAGGCCGGACCCGTTGGGGTTGGTGGTGCCGGTGACGTCGAGGCACAGGCCCGACTGGACGCCGGTGATCGTGCCGTCGCTGTTCTTGTTCCACTTCTGGTTGTCGCCGCCGTTGCAGTCGTAGATCTCCACGTGCGTGCCGGCGGTGGTCTGGTTGTCGTGGGCGTCGAAGCACTTGCCTTCGAGGCTCAGCGTCTTGGCGGAGGCGCTGTACGCGACGTTCTGGTTGGGGGCGCCGTTGCAGCCCCAGACCTGCAGCTGGACGGCGTTGTACGTGGTGGCCTGCGGCGAGTCGGCGCAGCGGCCGGACAGCTTGCTGACCAACGGCGTCCCGATCGTGCCGTGTCCGGCGGCCGGGGTGACGCGCAGCAGCCGCGAGCCGTGGGTGGAGAGCGAGGCGGTGAAGGCGCCGCTGGAGGTGCCGAGGTCGGTGTGGCTCCACACGTCGCGGACGGTGGCGCTGCCGGTGAAGCCGAGGTCGGACCAGTTCGCGGTGACGTTCGCGGTGGAGCCGGCGAGGTTGAACAGGGCGACGTTGTAGGAGCCGTCGCTGTTGTTGTACGACCACCAGGTCTGCTGCTGCGCGCCCTGCTTCACCGGGTGCGCGGGGTGTCCGCTGCGGTCGACGGCGAGCACCTCGTCGTTGGTGAGCAGCGCCAGATCGCCGGAGTCCATGTGCGTCATGTCGCTGCCCAGCACGAGCGGCGCCGATGCGATGGACCACAGTGTCATCTCGGTGCGGCGCTCGTCGACGGTCAGGCCGTTGGTGGCGCCGTTGCCGATGTCCACGGAGTCGGGGTCGCCCCAGCCGCCGGAGGCGTCGTACTGGACCCAGCCCGGCAGGTCGTTGAAGCGCTTGGAGACGTTGTTCCAGTTGGTCAGCGTGCTGCAGTAGCACTCCACGTCGCCGTCGATGCGCCAGCCGTTGGCGTACTGCTTCCAGAACGCGCCCTGGTTGATGTCGAGGGAGTTCGAGAGCTGGAAGTGGATCGTGCGGCCGGACTGGTTGAGCGCCTGCGACCAGTGCTGGACGTCGGCCTTGTCCGAGGTGCCGACACCGTCCATCTTCAGGTAGTCGGCGCCGTAGGAGGCCAGCAGGTCCGCCCAGGAGTTGACGAACGCCTGCGCCGCGGCCGGGTTCTTGTTCCAGTCGATGAAGTACATCGCCCCGTTGGCGAAGTTGTAGTTCTTCTCGTAGTGCGTGGTGTCCGAGACGATGTCACGGGCGTGGTACGACGTCCCCTCGATCGGCGTGTTCTTGTCGTACGCGCCCACCGGGATGCCCGGCGTGAGGTACATGCCGAACTTCTCGCCCTTGCCGTGGATGTAGTCGCCGACGGCCTTCATGCCGTGCGGGAACTTCGCCGTGTCGATCACCCAACGCCCGTACGTGTCCACGTTCGAGTGCGGGCTCAGATAGTAGAAGTCGTCGATGTTGACGTAGCTGAACCCGTGCTTGACCAGCCCGGTGGAGGCCATCGCGTCGGCCTGCGCCTCGATGTTCGCCTCCGTCGGGTTCTTGCGCACGAAGCTCCAACTGCTCCACCCGGACTGCGGTGTGACGGCTACTCCGTTGGACTCGGCGTGGGCGGCCGGAGCGGCGGAGAACGCGGTCCCGTACAGGACCGAGGCCACCAGTGCGGCCACGGCCGGCAGGGCCCACCAGCCGCGGCGCCGGGGGCTGTGGAGGGGGCGCGGCGGGTGCGGTGTCGATGACGTCATGGACGTTCCTTCACTTCTCCGGGATGCGGGGGGTTGGTTGGTGTCGCGGCCGGCGACACCGGCGCCACCGACGTGCCCCCACCACCGGGACCACTGGGCGCCGAACACGCCGACAACGACGGCGCCGCGACCCCGGCCACGGCAAGCGTCGACAACACCCGACGACGCGAAGGAACAGGAATGCTCGATCTGGTTCCGGGAGAAACGGGCATGACGCGTCGTGTCCTTCGGTGGGTGAGGGTGTTCCGTCGGAGCGGATGGGCCGAGAGGAGCGACGCGCCGCGGTTCGTGGGCCGCGGCACGGGCGCCGTCGCCGCCAGGGTCCTGGCGGTGCTGGTTCGTTGCGGGGAGGTGTCTTCGCCCAGCGAGGGGATGGCGCACAGTGTGCTGTCATGTTTCTTCTTGGGTCAAGACTCAAGACAAAGAAACATTTCTCAACACAGTGGGCGCGAAGAGAAGGTGCAGGCCGGAGCGCCGGACGCCGTCGAACGAAAAAGGTCCGCTCGCATCCGTTCGCGTACATGAACGCCTGTGGCTTCACATCGTCCGTTCGCAGACAACGACGGCCCCGTGCAGAAGGGTTGACCCTTGAGGTCAGCCCGACCTAGCCTCGCCTCTAACCAGGGTTCATATTGCAGATCACTGTTCATACATGTAAACCGCAGCGGCTTCCCCACGGCGCGCAGCCACCGTGCCGTCCGGGGCCGCATCCCTCCCCCGCACGGGAAGGCACCCCCCATGAACGAACTCCCCAGCCGTCGCCTGCTTCTCGGCGCCATGGCCGGTGGCGCCCTCGCCACCTTCGCCGCAGGCGGCGCGGCAGCCGCCGCCGCACCGAACGCCGCCGGCGCCGCGCAGACGTACGCGCCGCCCGCACTGCGCACCTGGCTCAGCCTCAACTCCGGTTGGCGTTTCCACAAGGGCGACGTCTCCGGCGCGCAGGCGCCCGGCTTCGACGACGGGGGGTGGACCTCCCTCAGCGTGCCGCACACCTGGAACGCCCAGGACGGAGCGGACGGCGGCAACAACTACTACCGGGGCATCGGGTGGTACCGCAGGCGGATCACCGTCCCGGCGGAGTTGGCCGGGAAGATGTTCTTCCTGCAGTTCGCCGGCGCCAACCAGGTCGCCGACGTCTGGATCGACGGCGCGCACCTCGGCCAGCACCAGGGCGGCTACTCCCGCTTCCGGTTCGGCGCCACCGCCAACCTCACGCCTGGCAGGGAGAGCGTGCTCGCGGTCAAGGTGACCAACGCGAACAACTCCGACATCGCACCGCTGAGCGCCGACTACACCTTCCAGGGCGGCATCTACCGCAACGTCAGCCTGTACGCCGTCGACAAGCTCGCCGTGCGGATGCTCGACTACGCGGGGCCCGGCGTCTACCTGCGCCAGCGCAGCGTCACCGCCACCTCCGCCACCGTCGACGTGCGGGCGACGGTCTTCAACAACAACACGGCCAGCCGCTCCCTGGTGGTGCGCGCCGTCGTCACCGACGCCGGCGGGACGATCGTCGCCGACAGGAGCAGCGCCGCGCAGACCATCGGCGCGAACTCCGGGCTGGACGTCGTCCAGACGGTCACCATCGCCAACCCGCGCCGGTGGAACGGCCTGGCCGACCCGTACCAGTACAGCGCCACCGTCGAGATCCGGGACGCGGCCGCCGGGACGGTCACGGACGTCGTCACCGAGCCGCTCGGGCTGCGCAGCTTCAGCCTCGACCCCGCCACCGGGTTCTCCCTCAACGGCAGGTCGCTCGGCCTGCACGGGGTCAACCTGCACCAGGACCGCGCGGGCGTCGGCTGGGCCGAGAGCGACGCCGACCACACGCAGGACTTCTCGCTCATCCAGGAGATCGGCGCCACCGCGGTGCGGATGGCGCACTACCAGCACGACCAGAAGGACTACAACCTCGCGGACGCCACCGGCGTGGTGGTGTGGGCGGAGGTCCCGCTGGTGAACGGCACCACGAACTCGGCCGCCTTCCGCGCGAGCACGCAGAACCAGCTGCGCGAGCTGATCCGGCAGAACTACAACCACCCCTCGATCGCCTTCTGGAGCATCGGCAACGAGCAGCGCTCCGACGACACCGCCACCAACGACCTGCTGGCGAGCCTGGCCGCGCTGGTGAGGAGCGAGGACCCGGACCGGATCAGCACCTACGCCAACAACCTCGGCAACGACGCCCAGGTGGCGAGTCACGCGGACACCACCGCGTACAACAAGTACTACGGCTGGTACGGCGGTTCGTACAACGACCTGGGCGGCTGGGCGGACGGCCTGCACAAGGCCGAGCCGAACCGCACCTTCGCGCTGTCCGAGTACGGCGCCGGCGCGAACACCGCCCAGCACGCCCTCAACCCCTCGGGTTACAGCAGCGGTTTCCACCCGGAGGAGTACCAGTCGCTGCTGCACGAGGCGTCCTGGAAGCAGCTCGCCGCCCGGCCCTTCGTCTGGGGCACCTTCGTCTGGAACATGTTCGACTTCGCCTCCGACGGGCGCGACGAGGGCGGCCAGCCCGGCCTCAACGACAAGGGCCTGGTCACCCGCGACCGGGCGACCCGCAAGGACGCCTTCTACTGGTACAAGGCCAACTGGTCGCCCGTGCCCACCCTTTACCTCACCAGCCGCCGCTGGACGCAGCGCACCGACGCCGCAACCGAGGTAAAGGTCTACTCCAACGCCGCGACCGTCACCGCGTCCCTGAACGGCGCCTCGCTGGGCAGCCGGAGCAGCTCCGACCACATCTTCACCTGGACCGGCGTGACTCTTCGCCAGGGGACCAACACCCTCACCGTCACGGCCTCCATCGCCGGCGCCACCCACACCGACACCGTCACCTGGAACCTCGCCGCGTCCTGACGCGGCGCTTCGGCTCCGCACCCCCCACGACATGTTGAGGAAGCCCATGAGGCATCACACGACGAAACGAAGGCGCATCGCGAAGATCATCGGTGCGGCCGTGACGGGCGCCGCCCTCGGCGTGTCGGCGCTGGTCGCCCTGCCCGCCACCTCGTCCGCGGCCTCACCGGTCGCCACCGGCGCCGCGGCGCTGATGAAGTCCTACGATTCCGGCACCGGCCAGATCGGGACCGGCTGGTGGAACTCCGCGGTGGCCCTGAGCACGATCGAGACCTACCAGCAGACCACCGGCGACTCCCAGTACGCGTACGCGGTGTCCGGGGCCTTCGACAAGCACAAGGCGTCGAACTTCGAGAACGACTACATGGACGACACCGGCTGGTGGGGCCTGGCCTGGGTCCAGGCGTACGACATCACCGGGAACCCCGCCTATCTGCAGATGGCCCGCACCGACGCGAACTACGTGCACGGCTACTGGGACGACACCTGCGGCGGCGGCGTCTGGTGGAGCAAGGCCAAGGGGTACAAGAACGCCATCCCCAACGAGCTGTTCCTCCAGCTGACGGCCGCCCTGCACAACCGCGTCGCGGGTGACACCACCTACCTGAACTGGGCCCGGCAGGAGTGGAGCTGGTTCAAGGGCAGCGGGATGATCAACAGCTCACACCTGGTCAACGACGGCCTCACCAGCTCCTGCAAGAACAACGGGCAGCAGACCTGGTCGTACAACCAGGGCGTGGTGCTCGCCGGGCTGTCGGAGCTGTCCCAGGCCACCGGGGACACCGGGCTGATCACCACCGCCCGGCAGATCGCCGACGCGGCGACCTCCAAGCTGTCCAGGAACGGCGTCCTCACCGAGTCGTGCGAGTCCTCCGGGTGCGGCGCGGACGCGGCGTCGTTCAAGGGCATATTCGTCCGCGGCCTGCGGCAGCTGGCCACCGCGGCCAGGACCACCGCCTACGACACGTGGCTCAACGCCCAGGCGGCGTCGGTCACCGCCCACGACACCAACAGCGGCGGCTTCGGCGTGTCCTGGGCCGGACCGATGAGGGAGGAGTCGTCCAGCAGCACGGCGAGCGCCGAGGACGCGCTCGTCGCGGCCGTCCGGGGATCGGCCACCCCGCCCGGCTCCACCGGCGCGGTGGCGTCAGGGATCTCCGGCAAGTGCCTCGACGACTACAAGGCGTCGTCCACGCCGGGAGCCAAGGCCCAGATCTGGGACTGCAACGGCGGCCCGTCCCAGCAGTGGACGGCCGACGGGCAGACGCTGCGGGCGAACGGCCTCTGCCTCGACGTCACCGGCGCCGGCACCGCCAACGGCACCCTGGTGGAGCTGTGGACCTGCAACGGCGGCGCCAACCAGCAGTGGAGGGCCGCCGGCGGCGCGCTGACCAACCCCGCGTCCGGCAGGTGCCTGGACGATCCGCACTCGGGCACGACGAACGGCACCCAGCTCCAGATCTGGGACTGCAACGGCGGCGCCAACCAGAAGTGGACGGTACCCGGCTCATGACTCCGAGCGCGCGCGGCATGCTCCGGCGGACCGTGGCAGGGCTGCCGTTCCCGGCCGCGGCCGTCCTGGGACCGCTGCCCGCCGCCCACGCGGCGACGTTGAGCACGTTCACCCCGGTGCGGCCTGGAAGGACCAGAACGGCGCCCGCTGCAGATGCACGGGCTGGGCATCGTGAAGTCGGGCGGCACCTGGTACGCCTTCGGCGAGGACAAGACCGGCGAGAACTCCCCGGACACCTCCTTCCGCTCGATCCCCTGCTGCTCCTCGACCGACCTGCACACCTGGACGTACCGGAGCAGCGCGCTGTCCCGGCAGGCGAGCGGCGACCTGGGCCCGAAGCGCGTCGTCGCCACGATCGTCCAGTGGCCCGCGACCGGCGGCGCCAACCAGACCTGGAGCCTGCGCCGGGCCTACGGCAACGTCTACAGCCTGGTCATGGTCCTCGACGTGCCGAAGAAGTCGACCACCGCGGGCACGGCGCTGGACCAGTGGACGAGCAACGGGGGCTCGAACCAGGTCTGGCGCGTCTCCTGAGCAACGCGGCGGCCGGAGCCCTGTGCGGCGCCGCCGCGGACCCACGAACATCACCGCCCCGCAACCCTCACACCCTCACCCCCCTCGCGGCCGGACGTATGGAGTCACCATGGAACCCGAACAGATCAAGCGCAGGACCCTGCTCACCACGGCGGTCGGCGTCCTGGCGGCGGGCGCCGTCACCTCGATGCCCGGCCGTGCGGCCGCCGCGGCGGCGCAGGAGACCCTCGCCGACTACTCCAAGCACACCTCCGACGCCCGCAGTGTCACCGTCACCAGCACGACCGGCCAGCAGCTGCGGCTGACCGCGTACGGGGACCAGATCGTCAGGGTGCACGCGACCCGCGCCGGGGAGACCTTCTTCGCCGACACCCGCTACGAGATGGTGGTCCCGGGCAACCACACCTCCATGGGCGGCACCCTGAGCGTCACGGCCACCTCGGACACCCTCGAACTGCACACCGCGGCGGCCGACGGCCTGCGCGTCGTCCTGCACAAGAAGCCGCTGCGGCTGGAGTTCTACGCCCGCGACACCGGCGCCCTGCTGGCCAAGGAGGACTCCGCCCACGGCGTCTCGTGGAGCGGCACGAACTCCACCATCGCCGCGCAGGCGTTCGCCGCCCCGCCCTCCGACGAGCGCTTCCTCAAGGCCGGCCACGGCATCCTCGGCCGCACGCCCAAGATCGACCGCACTGGCGACACGGTCTCCCACAACTACGCGGACGCGGCGCAGGCCGCCGACAACCCCAACGACCAGGCGCCGGCGATCGTGCCGTTCTACCTTTCCAGCAAGGGGTACGGGGTGTTCTTCAACACCACGTTCGACACGACCTTCACCTTCGGCGGCACCAACGGCTACGGGTTCTCCGCCGACGGGCACAACGCTGGTGGCGCGCAACCCCAGTTGGACTACTTCCTGATCAACGGCCCCCGGTTCGCGCAGCTCCTGGACCGCTACACGCAGCTCACCGGCCGCCCCCGGCTGCCCCAGCAGTCCATCTTCGGGCTCCACATGAGCGACCACAGCTTCCCCGACGTGAGCGACCAGAACTGGTGGCAGTCGAAGATCACCCAGCACCGCTCGGCCGGCTTCCCCTTCGACCACCAGGTCAACGACAACCGCTGGCGCAACGGCACCGGCGGCTGGTCCGGTTCGTGGTTCGAGTTCAGCCCCGACCGCTGGCCGGATCCGGCCGGCTACGAGAAGTGGGCCGTCGCCAACGGCGTCACCGTGACGCTGGACTACAACCGCAACAACACCAACCTGATGGAGAACTGGAAGGGCGGTCCGCCGCCCGGCGGTTACAGCCTCGCGGCGTCCGACCTCACGAACGTCGCGAACAACAAGTCCGTCCCCGACTGGACCAACCCCGCGACCCGCGCCTGGGTGTGGAAGGTCTTCTGGGACAAGGCGCTCAACCCGAGCCTCGCGTACCCGTGCGACGGGCTGTGGATCGACGAGACCGACGACGTCGGCGCGATCCCGTACACGGCGAAGATGGCCGACGGCCGCACCTGGGCCGAGAACCGCAACGCCTACATCCTGAACCTGCACAAGGGCGTCGGGCAGGAGGGCTGGGACCCGTCCGGGAGCGGGCACATCGGGGCGGCGAAGCGCCCCTGGACCTGGAGCCGGGGCGCCACCGCGGGCCAGCAGCGCTACGGCCACTACTGGACCGGTGACATCAGCTCGACCTACGACGAGATGAAGAACCAGATCCGCGGCATGCAGACGGCGGGCCTCGGCGGCTTCCCCTTCGCCAACATCGACGGCGGCGGCTACGGCAACGGCAACGCGGACTCCGACGCCTTCTACCGCAACTGGCCGGTCGCTTGGTCCAGCCTCGCGCCGATCTGGCGCCCGCACACCTCCGCCACCGTCCCGTCCAAGGGCAAGAAGGCGTCGCGCTGGCCGCTGGACCAGAGCGCGCAGGCACAGGCCGACTTCGCGAAGTACGGGCAGCTGCGGTACAGCCTGATGCCGTACGTCTACACGCTCGCCCACCAGGCCGGCGCCAGCGGCCTGCCGATGGCCAGGGCGATGGTGATCGACTACCAGAACCGGCCGCAGGCGTACACCCACGACCTGCAGTACATGTGGGGGCCTTCGCTCCTCGTCGCGCCTCTCCTCTCCGACGGCGGCGCCGTCCAGCAGGTCTGGCTGCCGGCCGGAACCACCTGGTACAACTTCTGGGCGGACATCAAGCACGCCGGCACCGACTCCGGCGACTTCGCCTACACCACGCGGACCGGCGAGACCCCGCTGTTCGTCAAGGCGGGGGCTATCCTGCCCAAGTACCCGTACGCCCAGAGCACCGCCTACTTCAACAAGCGGCAGCTCGAACTGGAGGTGTACGCGGGGGCCGACGGCGCCTTCGACCTCGTCGAGGACGACTCGGTGACCGAGGCGTACCGGAGCGGCAGGACCAGCGTCACCCACCTCGCCTACACCGACGCCGCCACCCGCGTCGTCGTCTCCCACCCGCAGGGGACCTACGACGGCGCGCCCGACAGACGCCGTTACGTCGTCCGCTTCCACGGCCTGGCCGCGGCCGTCGGGATGCGCGTCAACGGCGGCGCCACCCTCCCGGCCTTCACCAGCGAGGCCGCGGTCATCGCCAACGGGAGCGGAGCCGGCTGCGTCTGGGACGCGCAGGCCAAGGTGCTCAGCGTCGTCACCGCGGAGATCGCTGTGGGCTCCAACGGGACCGCCGCGACGATCGAGCCCAGCGGCGCGGCCTTCCCGGCCGTCAGCGCCGGCACCGTCTACCAGGCCGAGACCGCCCGCCTCGACGACACCTTCGTCATCGACACCCTGCACCCCGGCTACACCGGCACCGGCTACGCCGACTTCAACGGAACGTCCGCCGGCGCCACCCTCGCCTGGACGGTCACCACCGCCACGGCCGGCCAGAAGCAGCTGCGCATCCGCTACGCCAACGGCAGCGGCGACGACCGCCCCGTGACCATCGACGTCAACGGCACGAAGGGCGCCACCCTCGCCCTGTCCCCCACCGGCAGCTGGGACACCTGGGCGACGGCCACCTGCACCGCGACCCTCCCCCAGGGCGCGAACATCACCGTCCGCGCCACCCTCACCAAGTCCACCGGCGCGAACATCGACAGCCTGAGCGTGCTCTAGCCCGCGCGGGCCGGGCCGCGGCGGGGACGACGTGGTGAACGTCGTCCCCGCCGCGGCGCCGGCCTGCCCGGCCGGGTTCCGCGACCGCCGCGTCAGGCCGGCCGGTCGGCCGCCGCGGTCAGGTGCCGGGTGAAGAACCGGGCCGCGCTGTCCGCCTCGAACCTGGGCAGCTCCTTGTGCCGGCCCGCGTTCACGTGCAACGACTTCTCCTGCGAGGCGAAGGCGTCGAAGAGCGCGAGTCCCTCCTCGCGCGAGATGTGCTCGTCGTCCCACTGCAGGTCGAACTCGATCGGGACGGTGATCCGCTGCGCCTGCGCGGCGAGCACGTCGGGCCAGTGCTGGCCGAAGACCGCGGCGGTGATCCTGGGCTCGTCCGCGACGAACGGCACGCCGATCGCGGTGCCCATGTTGAGGCCCCAGAAGCCGACAGGGCCGGCGGCGCCGATCTCCGGCAGGTCCTGGAGGGCGTCCAGGGTCGCCCGGTACTCGGGCACCGCGAGCTCCGCCAGGTGGGCGTTGTAGCGCACGACGACCGGGCCTTCCGGCTCGCCCGCCGCCCGCGCCCGGAACAGCTCGGCGATCTCCGCCTCGTCGTGCGCCGAACGCGGCCGGTCGCCGTGACCGGGCGCGTCGATGACGGCGGCGTGGAAGCCGCAGCCGGTCACCAGGAGACGGGCCCGGCCCGTCATCGCCGGGTGCTTCTTGTGGTTGCCGCCACCGTGGGCCAGCAGGACCAGCGGCGCACGATCGGCGCCCGAGGCGGGCGACCAGAGAACGCCGGGGACCCCGCCCACGGTGAAGTCGCGTGCGAGCACGCCGTTCGCCGACGACTCGGCGGTGAACTGAAGAGAGTGCAAAGTGGTGCCTTTCGGGAGTGCCTGCGGATCGGGCGCTCCCGGCGACACCTACGTCATGCGCCGGCCGTGATGCGGAAGGGGGAGCACCCACGTCGATACAGCGTTCATGGGTCTCACCTCCTCGGGCGGTGTCACGGTCGACCGGACACTACCAGCCCGACGATCACTCCTTCACTCCCTTTTCCTCTCCGCTTCCGGCGCCGCCGCGGGGATCGCGGGCGCGAAGGCGTCGCCCGCCATCGCGGCGGCCAGGGTGGCGCCGTCCGCCGGATCGATCAGGAGGAACGATCCGGTGCGCCGGGAGTCGGCGTAGGAGTCCAGGGCCAGCGGCTCGGCGGTGCGGACCCTGACCCGGCCGATGTCGTTCGCGACGAGCCGGCCCGGCTGCGGGTGCGGGGAGAGGTCGTCGAGGGTGAGCCGGGACGGGATGTCCTCGACGATCGCCTTCACCGTGCGGGTGGTGTGCTTGAGCAGCACCCGCTGGCCGACGGTGAGCGGCGCGTCGGCGACGTGGCACACGGTCGCCTCGATCTCCTGGACGATCCGAGGCGGCCGCGGCCCCGCGGTGAGCATGTCGCCGCGCCCGATGTCGATCTCGTCGGAGAGCCGGACGCTGAGGGAGGAGCCGGCCGGCACGACGTCCGCCGGCTGCCCGAGGACGTCGAGGGAGGTGATGGTGGTGGTCCGGCCGGACGGCTGCACCGTCACCGTCTCGCCGACCCGCAGCCGGCCGGTGAGCAACTGGCCGGCGTAGTAGCGCTCTCCGCCGTGCCGGATGACCATCTGGACGGGGAAGCGGGAGCCCTCGTCCGGCGTCCTGGCGGCCGGGTCCACCGTCTCCAGGTGGTCCAGGACGGTCGGGCCGCCGTACCAGTCCATCCGGGTGGACGGCTCCACCACGTTGTCCCCGGCGAGCGCCGAGATCGGGATGGCGGTGACATCGCGGACGCCGAGGGAGGCCGCGTAGGCGGTGAACTCCTCGGCTGTCGCCGCGAAGACCGGCTCGGCGTAGTCCACCAGGTCCATCTTGTTGACCGCGAGCACCACGTGCGGGATGCGCAGCAGCCCGGCGATGGCGGCGTGGCGGCGGGTCTGCTCGACCACGCCGTTGCGGGCGTCGACGAGCACCACGGCGAGGTCGGCGGTGGAGGCGCCGGTGACCATGTTGCGGGTGTACTGCACGTGCCCCGGGGTGTCGGCGAGGATGAACCGGCGCCGGGCGGTGGCGAAGTAGCGGTAGGCCACGTCGATGGTGATGCCCTGCTCGCGCTCGGCCCGCAGGCCGTCGGTGAGCAGCGCCAGGTCGGGTCCGTCGGCGCCGCGCGAGCGCGAGGCGTGCTCCACGGCCTCCAGCTGGTCGGTGAGCACCGACTTGGAGTCGTGCAGCAGGCGCCCGACGAGCGTGGACTTGCCGTCGTCCACGGAACCGGCGGTGGCGAAGCGCAGCAGGGTGGTCGCCGGCGGGGCGGCCGGTGCCTCGGCAAGGGCGCTGCGGTTGCCGCTCAGGTGGTTGCTCATCCTAGAAGTACCCTTCACGCTTGCGGTCTTCCATCGCCGCTTCGGAGAGTTTGTCGTCGGCGCGGGTGGCGCCCCGCTCGGTGAGGCGGGACGCGGCGATCTCGGCGATGACCATCTCGATGGTCGTCGCGTCGGAGTCGACCGCGCCGGTGCAGGACATGTCGCCCACGGTCCGGTACCGGATCATGCGCACTTCGACGGTCTCGTCGCCGCCCGGTCCGCCCCAGTCGCCGGCGGTCAGCCACATGCCGGCGCGCCGGAAGACGGGCCGCTCGTGTGCGTAGTAGATCCCGGGGAGTTCGATCTTCTCGCGGGCGATGTACTGCCACACGTCCAGCTCGGTCCAGTTGGACAGCGGGAAGACGCGCACGTGCTCGCCGGGGGCGTGCCGGCCGTTGTACAGCTGCCACAGCTCGGGGCGCTGGCGGCGCGGGTCCCACTGCGAGAACTCGTCGCGCAGCGAGAACACCCGCTCCTTGGCCCGCGCCTTCTCCTCGTCACGCCGACCGCCGCCGAACACCGCGTCGAAGCGCAGCTCGCGGATCGCGTCGGTGAGCGGCACCGTCTGCAACGGGTTGCGGGTGCCGTCCGGACGCTCACGCAGCCGCCCGTCGTCGATGTAGTCCTGCACCGACGCGATGTGCAGGCGCAGGCCCCCCTCGGCGACGGCGCGGTCGCGGAACTCGATGACTTCGGGGAAGTTGTGCCCGGTGTCGACGTGCAGCAGCGCGAACGGCACCGCGGCGGGCGCGAACGCCTTCATCGCCAGGTGCAGCATCACGATGGAGTCCTTGCCGCCGGAGAAGAGGATCACCGGCCGCTCGAACTCGCCCGCCACCTCCCGGAAGATGTGCACCGACTCGGACTCCAGGACGTCCAGGTGGCTGAGCGCGGAGACGGGGGCCGTGACCGCGCCGGTGTCCGTGCCCGCATGCGTGCCTGTATGCGCGTCCGTGACGGTGTCCGTGGGGCGAGGGCTCATACCAGCCGCCTTTCCACCAGCAGGTCCAGCAGGATCGACGCGGATTCCGCGACCGACTGCTCGTGCGCGGGGATGCTCAGGTCGGGCTGCCGGGGAGGCTCGTACGGATCGTCGACCCCGGTCAGTCCGGTGATCTCCCCCGCGGCCTGCCGTGCGTACAGGCCCTTCACGTCGCGCTGCGCGCAGACGCCCGAAGGGGTGGCGACGTGCACCTCCAGGTAGGCGGTGCGGGACGCCTCGTGGCGCTCCCGCACGGCCGTCCGGCTGTCCGCGTAGGGGGCGATGACCGGGACGATCACCAGCACGCCGTTGCGCGCCAGGACCTCCGCGACCAGCCCGATGCGCTGCACGTTCGCGTGCCGGTCCGCGCGGCTGAAGCCGAGGCCCAGGGAGAGGGTGCGGCGCAGCTCGTCGCCGTCGAGCACCTCCACCCTGCGCCCCTGGTCACGGAGGCGATCGGCCACCGCGTGGGCGATCGTCGTCTTTCCCGAGCTGGGCAGGCCGGTCAGCCATACCGTCGCACCACACTCGCACTCACGCGTTGTCAGACTGGTTCGCAGCTCCGTTTTCACCGGCGGTTCGCTCTCCTTCTCGAGATCCAGCGTCGTCCACCTGCTACTGCTGTGCTCGTCAGAACCGCGGCGGCCGGCCGCGGTGTGTGGCCCGCGCGTCATGCGACCGAGGCCAGCCGCCGCCACACCTCGCGCACCGGCACGTCGGGATCGTCCGCGGCCACCGTGAGCGCGGTCAGCCACTGCCGCAGCACCAGCCCCGCCTCGTCCTCGGTGAAGTAGTCGGTGGCGTAGTCGGCGCGCACGTCCCAGCCGCGGCCGTCCGCGACCACGTACTGGAGCCAGTCGAACTTCGCCGACGCGCCGCCCACGTGCACCCGTTCGCACCGCAGCCCCGGCAGGTCGAGCTGGCTCGGCGACTGGTCGAGGACGAGGCAGATGCGGCTCGTGCGCTCGCCGGACAGCACCCCGCGGGTGCGGGTGACGCCGCCGCCGAGCTGGGCGTAGGGCACGTTCCGGTGCCGCAGCACCTCCAGCGAGGTGCGTTTCGCGGCGGCGCACACCTCGCGGAAGGGGGCCCCGGAGGGGACCAGGTACCGGACCGGCAGGAGGTCGGTCAGGCAGCCGAAGACGCCGTCGAGGTCCGGCGCGCCGCGGCGGGAGACCGGACTGCCGATGACGACGTCCTCACCGTTCACCGCCGCCGCGGTGACCGCCATGCAGGTGCTCATCAGGACGTGCGGCGTGGTGCGCATCGCGCGCGCCGCGGTACGGACGGCGTCCCCCAACCCGGCGGGGACGGTGGCGCGTACGCAGTCGCAGGCGGGACCCCGCCGGGCGCCGAGGGTCCGCCTGCCGCTGGGCCTCGGCGGCAGGTGGGTGAGCGCGGGCGCCCCGGCCAGGAACCCGGCCCAGAAGGCGAGGTCCTCCGGCGCGATCCCGGCCGCCCGCGCCCGCACCGCGTGTTCGCCGAGCGACAGTCCCGGCGGGGCCAGCTCGGCCGGCTCGCCGCCGGCCTCCTCGGCGTACAGCGCGGACAGTTCGTGGTCGAGCAGCACCAGCGAGGCGTCGTCGACGGCGACGTGGTGGATCTGCAACAGCAGCACGTGCTCGCCGGGCGCGTAGTCGTACAGGGTGAGCCGGGCCGGTGCCGCGGTCAGGTCGAGGGGGCGCTGCCCGGCGCGCCGCAGCGTCTCGTGCAGGTCTCCGCCGGGCCACGGCAGGCGCTCCAGCGGCACCGTCCCGTCCGGGTCGACGCACTGCACCGCGCCGCTGTCGCCCAGTACGAACCTGGTGCGGAGCACGGCGTGCCGTGCGACCAGGGCGGCCAGGGCGCGTTCCAGTGCCGGGACGTCGAGCGGTCCGGTGATGTGCTGGGCCCACGTCTCAAGGAACGGCGAGGGGTCCGCGACGAACTGGTCGGCGATCCAGAGCGCCTCTTGCTCGTAGGTCTGCGGGAATTCGCGCATCAGCCGGCGCGCCTCTCCAGAGCCTGCAGGTCGACCTTGCCGTTGTCGCGCCGCGGCAGGTCGTCCAGCTGCTCGAACCTGCCGGGCACGGCGTACGCCGGGAGCCTCGTGGTGAGCCTCCTGCGCAGGTCCCGCGGGGCCAGCTCGGCCCCGTCGACCAGGGTGTAGACCAGCGCGACGTGTGCGACGGTCCCTCCCGCGTCGGTGCGTGCGACGGCGGCGCAGGTGCGGATCTCCGGGATCGCGGACGCGGCGGCCTCCACGTCACCGAGTTCGATCCGGTTCCCGCTGAGCTTGATCTGCCGGTCGCGGCGGCCGTAGTAGTGCAGGACCCCGTCGTCGTCGAGCATGCCCATGTCGCCGGTCCGCAGCACGCGGCGCTGCTCGCCGGCGATCTCCAGGGTCGGGAACCGCTCGCGGGTCTGCGTCTCGTTGTTGAGGTATCCCAGGGCCACGCCGGGGCCGGCCGCGACGATCTCGCCGCGTTCGCCGCGCGGCGCGGGCGTTCCGTCCTCGCGCAGCAGGACCACCGTCGTGCCGGGCACCGGCCGGCCGACCGGGATGCCGACGGGCGCGGCGCTGTCGGCCGGCGCCATCCGGTGAACCGCCGTCAGCATGCAGTTCTCGGCCGGGCCGAAGCCGTTCCAGATCGGCAGGTCGGGGAAGCGTTCGAGGAACCGCGCGACGTGCCGGGGGGACTGCTTCTCGCCGCCCACGTAGAGCGTCCCCAGGCCCTCGAACGCCTCCGGGTCCTCGTCGACGACCAGGTTGAAGAGCGAGGTGGTCAGCCAGATCGTGTCCACGCCCTCGTCCGCGACGAGGGTGCGCAGCCGGCTGGGCATCAGGTGGCTCTCCTCGACCACGACGCAGGCGCCGCCGGTGGTCAGCTGGCCCCACAGCTCGAACGCGTACATGTCCCAGGCCGCGGGCGCGACCTGCGGGGTGATGTGCCCCGGCCCGAACCCGTCGAGTCCGCCCGGCCCGAACATCCGGGTGACCGCGCGGTGCGGTATGAGCACCCCCTTGGGAACGCCCGTGCTGCCGGAGGTGAAGAAGACCATGGCCAGGTCGTCCAGTCCGGCCGGCACGGGGGCGAACAGGCCGGACCCCGCGTCGTCCGCGATCGCGGACAGCGGCGACGGGTCGAGGGTGCGGGTCACGCCCAGCGGCTCGCCGCCGGGCCGGCCGACGACGACCGGGTCGTCGAGCTGGGCCAGGATCGACGCGATGCGGCTCTGCGGCCAGCGCGGGTCGAGGGTGGCGTATCCCGCGCCGCTCATGAGCACGCCGAGCTGGAGCGCGATCAGGTGGGCGCCGCGCGGCACCAGCAGCGGGACGATGTCGCCCGGCCGCACGCCCCAGCCGGTGAGCCGGCCGGCCAGCACCCTCGCCGCCGTGGTGAGCGTGCGGTAGTCGATCCGCTCGTCGCCCTGGACCAGCGCGAGGTCGTGGGGCGCCCGGTCCGCGCACTCGAGCACCGCGGCGTGCACGCTCCGCAGCGGCGGCACGCCCGTCCTGCCGGTCACGCCGCACCGAGCCGGATCTGCTCCGCGAAGTCGGCCAGCTCGTCGTGTTCGAGCAGCCACGCGGGGTCGACGCGGGATCCGAGAAGGCGCTCGATGCGGGCGCAGATGCGGATGGCCGCGAGCGACGTGCCGCCGAAGTCGTAGAAGCTGTCGCGGCGGCCCACCAGGTCGACGTCCAGCACCTCCGCGATGACGGCGGCCACCTGCTCCTCCAGTTCGTCGGCCGGCCGCTCGTAGGCGGCCTTGCACACGACATCACGGTTCTCGGTCACGGGATCTCCTGTTCTCATCTGCTCGGCTTGTCTTGGCTCTGGGGCTCGCTGTCGGCCTTCCGGCCGGCCAGGACGCAGAACTCGTTGCCCTCCGGATCAGCCATGACCACCCAGCCGTTCGACCCGCGGAAGTCGGTGACGACGCGCGCGCCCAGCGCGAGGGCACGCTCGACCTCGGCGTCCTGCGAGCGGCCCGCGGGGCGCATGCAGAAGTGCATGCGGTTCTTCACGGTCTTGCCGTCGGGCACCAGGACGAAGAGCACCGTGTATCCGTGCCCGGTGACGACATAGCATTCGTCGGACCCCGGCCGCACCCCCTCCTTCGGGGTGAACTCGGCCATCTCGCACCACCATTGCGCCTGTGCGTACGGGTCGATCGCGTCGATGGTCGTATGGGACAGTCTCAGGCTCATCAGGGCGCGCTCTTTCTGGACGTTCCGGCTGCACGGCTGTACGGCTGCGCTGCTGCACGGGCATGGCGGTACGGCTGCACCGCTACAGCGCGGTGGGGATCTGCTCCGCGGGCGCGGGCCTGACGGGCATCTCCGCGTCCTTCAGGGCCCGCGTGCTCACCCGCGAGGCGAACACGAGCGCGGCGAGGGTCAGTCCGACGCCGCACACGATGAACGTGGTCCGCGGGCCCAGCCACCGCCCGAGCCCACCGCCGAGGAACGCGCCGACGGGCACGACGCCGAGCACGATCAGGCGGTAGGCCGCGGTGACCCGGCCGAGCAGTTCGTCGGGGACCGACGCCTGGCGCAGCGTGCTCACCACGATCTGGTTCAGGGCGGTGGACACGGCGGCGAGGAACATGGTGATCTCGCAGAGGACGACGCTGCCGCTGAGGCCGAGGACGATCCAGCTGGCGGAGGGCACCAGCGCGGCGAGCCAGGTGACCGGGCCGCCGCCGATGAGCGGGACCACCTTCGCCGCGATCAGCGAGCCGATGACGGCGCCCGCGGCGGGCACCGCGATGAAGACGCCGTACCAGGACTCCGAGACTCCCAGCGGCCCGGTCGCCAGGAGGACCAGGAGGCCGCCGGTGGCGGAGGAGAACATGTTGATCGAGCCGGAGATGAACGCCACCCGCCGCAGCAGCCGGTGGTCCCAGAAGTAGGACCAGCCGGCGCGGATGCTGCGGACGACGTCCCCCGCCGAGTGCGTGGAAGCGCTGGTGTCGCTCGGGGTGGGCAGCATCCGGGGCAGGGTGAGCAGGGCGAGCGAGGCGAGCGCGAAGAGCCCCGCGGTGGTGGAGAACACCAGGATCGCCGTCACCGAGAACAGGGCGGCGCCGACCGTCGGTCCGACGAAGTTGTTGATGGCCGACTGGGTCGCGAACAGGCGCCCGTTGGCGCGCTCCAGGTCGGCGCGTTGGACCAGCCGCGGCGGCACCGTCAGTGCCGCGTTGTCCACCAGCGTCTCGGCGGTGCCGGCGAAGAACACCGCGAGGTAGAGCAGCACGATGCTGTGCAGGTCGGCCACGAGCGTCAGGACGAGCAGGCCGAACCCCACGGCGCGGGTCGAGTTGCCCCACACCATGATCATGCGCCGGTCGATGCGGTCGGCGAGGGCCCCGGCCGGCAGGGTGAAGACGAGCCAGGGCAGGAACTGCGCCACCGTCATCCCCGAGATCAGCAGCGGGTCGCGGGTGATCGTCACGGCGAGGAGCGGTACGGCCGCGATGACCAGGCCGTCCGCGAGGTTCGACAACCCCTGTGACAGCCATAGTTTGGTGAAGCTCGGGCCCAGCGTCATGTCCGCTCCTTTGTCGTCCTCAGTGCTGCCGTGATCCGCTCGTAGTACGGCAGTTGGTCCCGCTCGAATTCCAGGGCGGTCTGCTCCAGGTCCGCCGGCAGCTGCTTCCTGCCGGCCGGGGAGGCGCCCAGGGCGTTCGACTCGCTCGCGCCGGCGTGCCAGCGTTCGGTGGCCTTCCAGCTGGCCGGGGGCTGCTGTGTGAAGGCGAGCGCCTCGGCGAGGAAGGAGATCCCCATGGCGGCGCAGTACCGGCGCATCTCCCCCTCGGCGTCGCCGGCCAGCTCGTCGCCGTCGACGAGGTGCATCGGCAGCCCCTCGGCCGTCACCGCCGACACGATGTCCCACAGGTGCCCGAAGCCCATCGCCGTGGACGTGGCGTCGGCCTGCATCACCAGGTGCGAGCGCACGGTGTCGCGCGGGTTGCGGACCATCGCGGCGTGGCGGCAGCGCCGCAGGAAGGCGGCGTTCGCACCGAGCCGGTCGAGCGGGAAGTCGGTGGTGTCCTTGAAGAAGACCGGCCGGCCGGCCGCGGTGTCGACGAGGGCGGCCATCACCTCCTCCTGGCTCGCGCAGGTGCGGCCGGCGACCTCCGCCTCGCCGAAGTCGCACACCCGTGAGAACGGCTCGTGCACCACGAGGTAGTCGCCGCGTTCGTACATGGCGCGTTCGAAGGCGGTCGAGCGCGATCGGGGCACGCTCCACAGCGCCAGTAGGCTCGGTTGTCCGGTCATGACGCTGCCTCCGGGATGGTCCTGTCCAGTTCGCTCAGCGCGCGCCGCAGGATGCGGATGCCGTCGAGGTACTCCTGGTTCAGGATGTGCTCGTTGTCGGTGTGGTCCTGATGGCAGTCGCCGGGTCCGTAGGTGGCCATCGGCACCTTCCAGGTCCTGCCCAACGTGTTCATGTCGCTCGTGCCGGTCTTGAGCTTGTGGCTGGGCTCGAACCCCTGCGCGACGATGGCGCGGGACAGCGCGCGGACGCACGCGGAGCTGCGCGGCACGATGACGGCGGGTACGTCGTAGACCGCGGCGACCTCGACCGATCCGCCCAGGATCGTCGAGACCTCGTGCAGCAGCGCCGGGGCCGAGGTGTCGGGCGGGGTGCGGAACTCCAGCGCGCACGAGCTCGAGAACGCGTCGAACCGGCCGTCCTTGACGGTCATGCCCACGTCGCTGAAGTTGTCGTGCCCCCGCGTGCCGTAGGCGTCGAAGAGCCTGCCGAGCGCCCGGACCAGGATCTCGCTGGCTTTCGGTCCCGGCGTCGCGGTGTGGGTGCGCGGCACGTCGCAGCGCACCGCGAGCTGGACCATCCCCTTGTAGCCGATGGTCACCGACGAGGCGCCGCTCGGCTCCCCCACGATCACCGCGTCGGGGACCGGCACGGTGGTGCGGACGTGCTCCGCCCCCCGCGACCACAGCGTCTCCTCCTCGACCACCCCCACCCAGTGGATGCGCAGGCCGAGGTCGCGGCTGGTGAGCGCCGCGACGAGCATCGCGGTCAGCGGGCCCTTGGCGTCGACGGCGCCGCGGCCGCGGATGAAGGTGTCGTTGTGCTCGAAGGGGACCTCGCCGCGCACGGTGTCCATGTGGCTGAGCAGCATGACCGTGCGCGTCCCGCTGCCGACCAGGACGTGCACGTTCCCCATGTCGTCGAGGTGGCTGCGCGCGCCGAATCCGAGCGCGAGGTCCCGCAGCCGCTCCGCCAGCTTCTGCTCGCTGCCGGAGACGGACGGGATCGCCACTACCTCGGCGAGCAGCGCGAGCGCGTCAATGTCGGTCAACTCCGCTTCCGGTGAGGCGAGATGATGAGTCGTCACGATGTTTCGTGGCCCCTTCCGATGAGGGTTCCGCTGCCTCGTAGCGCTTCTGCGATGGGCGCGTCCACGCGCCCGTCGCAGACCTGTACGGCCTGTGCTCCGTTGCCGAGCGCCTCCACCGCGGCGGCGACCTTCATCCGCATGCCGCCGCTCAGCTCCGGCACCAGGCTCTTGGCGTCGTCCCGGCTCAGCGCGGCGATGGTGGAGGTGGGATCGTCGCGGTCGGCGAGCACTCCCGGCGTGTCCGTGAAGAGGAGCAGCCGGTCGGCACGCCATGCCGCGGCGATGGCGCAGGCCATCCGGTCCGCGTCGACGTTGGTCGCCTCGCCCTGCGCCGTCATGCCCGGGGGGCACACGACGGGGACCATGCCGCAGGCGTGCAGAGCGTCCAGGACGCTCGTGTCCACGCCGACGACGCGGCCGGCGAAGCTGTCGCGCACCACCCGGACGCTGTCGCCGACCACCGCACGGATGGCGGCCTTGCGTTCGGTGCGGACCAGTCCGCCGTCCATCCCCGACAGCCCCACGGCGGTGACGCCGCGAGCCGCCAGCTCCGAGACGATCCGCGCCTGGGTCCTTCCGCGCATCGCCATCATGAGCGCGCTGAGCGTCGCCGCGTCGGTGTAGCGCGTCACCATGCCGTCCGGCGACCGCAGGGTGCGGCGCGGCACCCCGAGTTCGCGCATCGTGTCGTCGATGTCCCGCGATCCGCCGTGCACCACGACGATGCGGTGGTCACGCCGGAGCGCGGCGATGTCGTCGGCGATCGCCCGGCTGTTCTCCTGGAGGCTGCCGCCCCACTTCACCACGATTCTCGTCATGGTCACACCGGGTGCAGTCCGGGAAAGGTCAGCCCGTACGTCTCCGGCAGACCGAGCATCAGGTTCATGCACTGCACCGCGCCGCCCGCGGCCCCCTTCATGAGGTTGTCCAGGCTCCCGATCACGAGCGCCCTGCCGCGGCCGTCGGCGACGACGCCGACGTCGCAGAAGTTCGAGCCGAGCAGCACCTTCGGGTCCGGATAGCGGTAGGTGCCGCGCGGGCTGTTCACCAGCCGGACGAACGGCTCCGCACCGTAGTCGTCGCGGTACATGGCGAGCAGCTCCCGCTCGCCGACGTCCCCGACCGCCACCTTCGTCAGCGTCTGCACGCCGCGCACCTGCGGCGTCGCGGTGACCGTCATCGACACGTCCACCCGCAGCGCCTCGGCCACCTCGGCCTCGTGACGGTGGTCGAAGGGCGCGAACACCCGCATCACTCCGCTGCGCAGCGCATGGGAGTTGGCGTCGCCCGCGCCGGCGCCGGCGCCGCTGCTGCCGGTCCGCGCGTCGACCTGGACGTCCTTGAGCAGGCCCCGGGACGCCAGCGGCGCGAGGCTCAGGATCGCGCTGGTGGCCATGCAGCCCGGCACCGCGACCCGGTCGGCGTCGGCGATCTGCTTGCGGTGCAGCTCGGGCAGGCCGCGGACGAACGCCTTCGCGTGCTCTCCCTCACGGCTCCAGCCGTAGTAGCGCTCCATGAGCGCGGCGTCGCCGATCCGGAAGTCGGCGGTCAGGTCGACGATCTTCGGCGCGAGCGCCGCCACCTCGTCGACGATCTTCGCCGAGGACCCGTGGACGCCGGCGAGGAACACCAGGTCGACGGGTTCCAGGTCGGCCCGCCGGCTGTACCGCAGACCGCTCCCGCGCAGCGGTGGGTGCGCGGTCTCCACGGCGCGGCCGGCCTGGGTGTCGGAGGTCACGGCAGCGACCTCGACCTCGGGGTGGTGGACGAGCAGGCGGAGCAGCTCACCTCCCACGAACCCCCGTCCGCCCACCACTGCGATGCGCTTCATACCGGTTCCCTCACCTCGATCGTCTCGGCCGTGCACGCGTCGGCTATTCGTGCGGCGACGTCGACACCCGTCGCACGCTCGAACCCCTGGAATTCGACCCGGGAGTTCACTTCGAGCACCGTCCAGCCCCCGTCCGCCCGCTCGACGAGGTCGACGCCGGCGATCGTCGCGCCCACGGCGGCCGCCGCCCGGACGCACAGCCGCCGGACCTCCTCGTTCGGCGGGTACGGCTCGACCGTCGCTCCCCTGGCCACGTTGTTCCGCCAGTCACTGCTCGACCGGACGATGACGCCCAGGCAGACCCCGTCGACCACGATGCCCCGCAGGTCGGGCGAGCCCGGCCGGACGGCCTCCTGGACGATCACCGTCCTGCTGGCCGCCGAGGGCAGTGCGGCGCAGTGCTCCAGGACGGCGTCCGCGGCGTACCTGTCGGTGATCAGGCTGACCCGGTTGCCCCAGGACGAGCTCAGGGGCTTGATGACGGCGGGGTAGCCGATCATGTCGATCGCCTCCAGGCCGGTCTCCGGGGTCGGCGCCAGCAGGGTCGCCGGCGTCGGAATGCCGTACTGCCTCAACCGCAGGTAGGTGGACCACTTGTTGCCGCACAGCCGGGTCGCCGAGGCGTCGTTCACCGGGCGGGCGCCGAACGCCTCCAGGGACTCCGCGGCGAGCGCCGCACGCTGACTGGAGATCTCGCGGTTGAGTACCGTCATCCCGCGCAGCGCCTCGGCGTCCTTCGGCGCGAACGACATGCTGCGCGGGTCCAGCCTGACGGCGGTGACGCCCCGGCGCTCCAGCTCGGACAGGAGGCGCCGTTCCTCGTAGCGGACCGTCGACAGGAGGATCCCGAGGGGTGTCGACGCTCTCGTCGGTTCACTCACCCCAGTCCTCGTCGGGCTCGGGCGCGATCGCCAGCTCCAGCGGGTGGGTCGAGTGGATCTCGAGCTCCGCCGAGCATCCGGGGCAGCTCACGATCTCCCCCTGATAGCTGTCCGCCGGTATCTGCAGTGTGTCGGAGCAGCTGACGCACTGTGTGTCCATCTCATCGGTCCTTTCTCGGTCACTTCGGGTCGCTGACGAACGTCAGCACCTGGCGAAGAACGGAATCAGGGGTGAGCCCACTGGCCTCCAGCAGGGAGGCGTGGCTGCCGGGTGGGAGGAAGCCGGTGACGCCGATCGGCAGCCACCGGATGCCGCGGGCGCCGGCCGCCGACGCGACCTGCGCGCCCATGCCGCCCGACGTCCACGCCTCCTCCAGCGTCACCAGCCAGCGGCACTGCGCGTCGACGGCCCGGCCGACGGCGCCGGCGGACTCCGGGTCGACGGTGTGCGCGTTGATCACCTGCGCGCTGTATCCGGCGCCGGCGAGGCCCTGGGCGACGTCGAGCGCCAGCGCGAGGATCTCCGGGCCGGTCGCGACCAGGGCGACGTCGCGCCCGGGGCGGACCTGCTGCGGGACGCCGAGTTCGGGTTCCGGCAGCCCCTCGAACACCGGCGAGGCCTTCCGTCCGAGCCGCAGGTAGGTCGGACCGTCGTACTGGAGGCACTGCTCCAGCAGGGACACGGCCTGGAGCGCGTCGGCCGGCACGACCACCCGCATGTTCGGCAGCGCGTTCATCAGCGCGAGGTCCTCGGTGGCGTGGTGGGTCGGCCCGAGCCAGCCGCCGCTGGCGCCCGCGTGGGTGCCGACGATGCACACCCGGCGGCGCGGGTAGGCGACGTCGAGCTTGATGAACTCGAACGCCCGGCTGACCGAGAAGGCGGCGAACGTGCAGACCAGCGCGCGCTGGCCGAAGTGCTCGGCGCCGGCGGCGAGTCCGACGGCCGCGTTCTCCGCGATGCCGACGTTGAGGTAGTCCATGCCGGGTGTCGGCTTGATGCTTCCCGTGTCGGTGTCGACCACCAGCACGTTGTGGCGTAAGGCGAGTTCGGGCAGGGCGTCGGCGAAGACCGCCCGGGTGCTCACGCGCTCCGGCTTGATCTCAAGCATCGCCGCCCTCCTCCTTCGTGGTCCCGGGAGGACCGGCAGGGCTCATGCTGGCCCTGACCCGGGCCCGCTTCCGGTCGGTGTCCAAGCGCACGAAGTGGGAGGAGGCGCGGCCCGCGAGGGCGCCCACGCCCCTGGCCTTCACCGTGCGGCAGACCACCGCCGTCGGCCCCGGTGTGCCGGCCGCCTCGTCGAGGACGGAGCACAGGGCCGCCAGGTCGTGCCCGTCCACCTCGACGGTGCGCCAGCCGAAGCCGGCCCAGCGGTCGGCGACCGGCGCGCCGTCGCTCACCTCCCGCACCGACCCCGTCTGCTGGAAGTTGTTGACGTCGACCACCGCCACCAGGTTGGTGGCGCGCAGGGCGCGGCTCACCTGGGCCGCCTCCCAGACCGTCCCCTCCTGCAACTCGCCGTCACCGAGGAGCACGTACGTGTGCGCGGGTGTCTCGCCGGCCTGGCGCTGCGCCCAGGACGTGCCGTTGGCCAGGGCGAGCCCGTGGCCGAGTGAGCCGGTGGCGAACTCGACGCCGGGGACGGCGACGTTGCCGTGCGTGGCGAGCCTGCTGCCTGGCCGGCAGAAGGTGGCGACCTCCTCGCGGCTGATGAACTTCCGTTCGGCGAGGGTGGCGTACAGGGCCATCGCCGCGTGGCCCTTGCTCAGCACGAAGACGTCCCGCTGCTTCCACCCGGGATCGGCGGAGTCGACGCGCATGGTGTGGAAGAAGAGCGCGACCAGGATCTCGACGGCGGACATCGAGCCACCCAGGTGGCCGCCTTCGGGTCCTGAGCACATGTCGACGATGTGCTCACGGATCGTGCGGGCGCAGGCTTGCAGCTGCGCGAGAGTCGGCTGGTGCTCGGTCCCGTTCAGCGGCCCGCACCGTCCGCGAGCTCCTCCAGGACCTTCAGGTGCGCCCAGACCTTCTCCATGACGTCGGCGAAGCTCTGGAGCAACGGCCCCGCGTCGGGGGCGAGATGGCGCTGCTGGAGGGTGAAGCTGCGGTCGATGACCTGCTGCGCGACCGGCCAGGACGCAGGCGTCTGGCGGCACAGGGAGCGCAGCGCGGGCTGCTCGGGCAGCGGCATCATCTGGTACCTGGTCGCCGGCAGTCCCTCGGCGCGCAGCGCCCGCATCAGCACGCCGCGTGCGGTTGCCGTGTCGACGCCGGGGAAGAGCCCGTCGAAGTCGACGACGAAGCGCAGGATGTGCCAGGCGTGCTCGTATCCGTCCGGCTCCGACGGGCAGGTCAGGCCCTCCAGGTGGCCCAGCCGGGACAGGAAGGCCGCGACGTTGGACCGCCGGGCCGCGTGGTAGGCGTCGAACCGCTCCAACTGGCTGGAGGTGTACGCCGCCTGGACGTTGTTGAGCTTCGCGTTGAAGCCGACGCGGTGGCTGACGTAGCGTCGCGGGCGGTCCGCACGGATCGTCTCCCCGAACTGGCGCAGCTGGACGATCCGGTCGGCGACGCGCTCGTCGTCGGTCACGACGAGGCCCCCTTCCCCGCAGGTGGGGAGGTTCTTCGTCATCTGCAGGCTGAAGGTGGCCGTGTTGCCGTACGCACCGGACGGCACCCCCAGGTAGCGCGCGCCCTGGGCCTGCGCGGCGTCCTCGATCACCACGCAGCCGTGGCGCCGTGCGACCTCCATGAGCGCGCCCATGTCGGCGCTGAGCCCGTGCAGGTGGACCGGGATGACGGCCTTGGTCCGCTCGGTGATCTCGGCGGCCAGGCTCTGCGCGGTCATCGTGAACGTGACCGGGTCGACGTCGGCGTACACCGGGGTCGCCCCGACGTGGACGACGGCCATCGCCGTCGCGACGAAGGTCAGCGCGGGAACCACGACCTCGTCGCCGGGGCCCACGCCGTGGGCGAGCAGCGCCAGCTCGATGGCCGTCGTCCCGTTGCTCACCCCGACGCAGCGCCGCACGCCCAGATACCGCGCCCAGGACCCCTCCAGCCGTTCGACCGCGGTCTGCTCGGCCGTCCGGTCGGAGACCAGGACGTTGGAGTCCAGCACGGACAGCACCGCCGCACGGTCCGCGTCGGTCGTCCTCGGCCAGTCCACCGGCGCGAGCGATCCCAGCACGGGCTCGCCCCCGGTGAGCGCCAGTTCGCCCACAGGCCCGCCATTCATCAGAGGTCCGTCCATTCCCTCGACAGGGCGAGCCGCCAGTCGACAGCCAGCTGCTCGTACGCGTGCACCAGGTCGGCGCCGCGACGCACCATGAGCTCCGTGATCCCGGCGGTCCGCGTCGCGTGCGCGCTGAGCAGCCGCACGTTCGACCAGGCCGACACCACCCGGTCCGCCGACGCGGCGACCTCCAGCAGCCAGGGCTGCTTCCAGCGCTGCGCGAACTCCTGGGCGAACCGGCCGTGCAGGAACGCCTGCGCCTGCATCGCCCAGCCGAAGGTGTACGCGCCGCGCAGTTCCTCCGGGTCTCCGCTGCTCGCCTGGAGGCGCTCGACGAAGCGGAGCAGTCCGGCCCGGCCGGTCCACACCCGGTCCGCGGGGCCGGCCGTGCCGGCCGCCCAGCGGTCGAGGTTGCCCTGGAGCGCGAGGGCGGCCAGGCCGGCCGTCAGCTCGTCCGGCTGCGGCAGCACCCGGGTCGTCAGCACCCGGCCGCCGATCTCCCGGCTGGAGAAGAAGACGTCCTGGGTGTCGGAGGGGTTGCCGGAGGTCCAGCTGTTCACCAGGTGCTCGGCGGCCAGCCACCCCTGGAATCCCGGTGGTTGCGCGTCGGAGACGTAGAACTCCAGCCCGCCGTCCGCGGTGCGGCGCCATCCCGGCACCACGACCAGGTGGGCGGCGTGCACGTCGTGGAAGGCCGGGCGGAACGGGAGGTGGTAGTTGTCCACCGCGACGATGACGCTGGAGTGCGTCTCGATCAGCTCGATCAGGTCGCCCGCGTCCGCTCCCGTCGTCCAGGAGGACTCCACGTCGTGGTACGGGCAGAGGTCGGCCGCCACGCCGCGGGTGCTCTGTGCGGGACGGTAGAACTCCTCGCACATGACGTCGTCGGGTGCGAAGGCGAACTCGCAGGCGAGGCCGAGCACGTCGACCGGCCGCAGGCCGTGCTCCATCAGGATGCTGCCCAGGGTGGTCTGAAGGCAGCTCAGCGGGTCCTCGTACCACTGGGGGTAGGTGCCGGTGGCACCGTCCCAGCGCGCGGTGCGCGCTGTCGCGTCGGTCGTACTACCTAAGGTCACGGCCGGCTCCCTGCATCTGCGGTTCGCCTGCGGAGCCGGCGCTGACCTGCTGGCCGACGAGCGTCATGGCGAAGAAGTGGACGGCTGGATTCCTGGGCAGGGTCAGGGCGCCGAGGGCTTTGCGCGTCGTGACCGGCACCCGCTGGCACCACAGGGTGATCCCGATGCGGGGCTGTACGTGGTGCGGGTAGTGGATGACCTCGGTGCGCAGCGCGAGCTCCTCACCGAAGTCCGACCGGCCCTCCCACAGGTCGGAGAGCGCGAAGTGGTCGCGGTCCACGGCTCCGTCGGCCAGGTGCCAGGTGACGACGTCCCTGACCCGCCGCTCACCGCATCCGATGACGTAGAGCCAGTCCCACCGCCGCTCCGGCACCTCGATCCGCTGGCCCGCGCAGAGAACGTTGTCGGGTCCGCGCCCGTCGAGCGGGGCGCTGCGCAGCGGGACGCCGTCCACTTCGAGTGCCAGCGGCGCGGCCTGCGCCGGCAGCGAGTTGCCCCAGACGTTGAGCCGGCCGTCGGTGAGGTTCTCCGGCGTGGTCGCCGCCTGGTTGTTCAGAAAGGGTTCGAGCGCGAGTACCTGGTGAACGGTCACCTGAGATCCTTCCGGACGAGTGCTCTGTGCTGCAACCGGGGCTCGACGACGGTGAATCCGCAGGACTCGAAGGTGCTCACCCTGCCGCGGAAGCTGCCGCGTTCGAAGGGGGTCTCGGGATTCCGGTCGTCCTCGGGGTAGGCCTCGATGAACTCCGCCTTCTCGTCCCGCGCCCACTCCACGGCGCGGTCGATGAGCACCCTCGCGAGGCCCTGGTGCCGGTGGTCGCGGGTCAGGTAGAGGCAGACGACGGACCAGATGCGCTCCGGGTCGTCGCCCTCGATCAGCTTCGCCGCGCGGGACCCGCGCAGCCTCGGGAAGCCCAGCCGGGGGCCGGCCCCGATCCAGCCGACGGGCTTGTCGTCGACGGTGCCGAGGACGCCGACCCGGCCGCCGGTCTCGACCAGCTCGCGGAGCTTCTCCCTGCGTCCCGCGGTGCCGCAGGTGGAGCGTTCCTTCGACGTCATGCGAAAGTAGGTGCACCAGCAGTTCTCCACAAGGCCTTTCGGCTCGAAGAATGCGCCGACCGCCGGCCAGTCATTCGGTCCGACGACAGTGGTCACGAATTCACTCATCTTTATTGCCTTCCGCGTGTGTGCATCGTCGAACTGGGCGCAGCCGTGGGCTACTTCCAGGTCACGGCCAGCGGCAGACACACTACGCCGTTGAGGAAGTTGGAGACGAGGTGCTTCGGATCACCGTCGAGGGACACGGAGCGCACGTTCTTTCGCCAGAGGTCGAAGAATATCCTCATGCCGAGTGCGGCGACGTGCTGACCGATACACCGGTGCACACCGAGCCCGAATGCCAGGTGCCGGTTCGGGGAGCGGTCGGGGATGAACCGGAACGGGTCCGCGAACACCTCCTCGTCGCGGTTGGCCGACGCGATCCAGGCGGAGACCAGGTCTCCCGCCCGTACCCGCGTGCCGGCGAGCACGGTGTCCACGGTGGCGCGGCGCAGCACGTGGTTGACCGGGCTCGCCCAGCGCAGCGCCTCGTCGACGAAGCTCTGGTCGGTCTGCTCCTGGCGGCTGAACCACGACCACAGGTCGTCGTCGCCGGCCAGCAGGATCAGCGTCTGGTTGATCGTCTGCGGCACGGTGGGGTTGGCGCCCATCAGGAACGCGTACGCGTTCAGCAGCGGCACGTCCCGGTCCGTGTCCCCCACCGCCCGGGCCGTGGCCGGGCAGCGGCCGGTCACGGAGTCGGCGGGCGGCGAGTCCTCCAGGACGCCCCCGAGGACGGACATGATGGTGGTGTGCGCCTCGAAGAGCTCGAAGCGGCGCTGGTAGTCGGACTGTTCGGTGTCCGCACCGCCCATCGCGCGCACCGTGGCCCGGCCAGTGACGGACCACTCCTGCTGCGGAATGCCCATCAGCTGTCCGGTGATCGTCATCGGCAGGGTGACCATGGCGTCGCAGAAGTCGAAGGACTCACGGCCGCGGATCGTCTCGAACAGCTCCGACATCCGCTCCGTGATGCCCTGTTGGAGGCGCTGTGCCGCCGGCACCGTCATCAGCGGGGTGAAGACGCGTTTGATGTCGGAGTGCAGCGGCGGGTCGGTGAGGTGGAGCGCCGCTCCCGCCGCCACGTCCCCCTCCCCGCGCACCGTGAGCATGGTGCTGTACGCCGAGGAGAACGTCCTGTGGTCGCTCAGGACGTCGCGGACGTCCGCGTAGCGCAGGGCCGCGAGGAAGTCCTGGCCGTCGGGGGCCGTCTGGAACTGGAGCCCGTCGGCCTTGCGCAGGCCCTGCCACACCGCGTGCATGTTCCGTTGCGCGTACTGCGACTCGTCGTAGATGTCGGACGACGTCAGGTCCGATATCTCAGGTCCCGTGAGGGAAACTCGCATGGAAAGACCGCCTTCGCAGGGGATTCACGACACTCGAACACCACTCGTACGATCCGGTGGGCCATGGATCGCCTTCGGCCGCGCGGCCGAAGAGACCGCAGTCCGGGTTATCCGATCGCCACTGTGCCCTCACGGTCGAGCCAGCCGATGTTCTGCGCGCATTTCATGTAGAAGCGCGAGGCGACGGACCATTCCGTGATGCCCTGGGCGCCGAGCACCTGCATCGCGGCACGGATGACGCGCACCAGGGCGTCCTGTTCCACGAGTTCGAACCGCCGGACGACTCCGTCGTCCATGTCCGCCAGGTTCTCCGCGATCTCGTGGAGCCGCACGCCCAGCGCGCTCAGCTCCGCGTAGCCGCGGATCAGCGGGAACATCAGGGCGTCGAAGGCGACGAGGTTCTGACCAAACTGCTCCCGCGTGGAGGCGTGCTCCCAGGCGCTGTGGAACAGCCCGATGCCGAGTCCCAGCACGTACGCCGCGTGCCGCAGCCTGCACGCGGGGGCGTCGCAGTCGTGGTGGAGGGCCTCCTCGTCATCCGCCTCGGCTCCCCCGCCCTGGAGCGCGCACGACCGGTAGGCGTTCTCGTACCCGAGGTACCCCGTGCTGAGGCTGATCGCACAGCCGACGGGGAGTCCGAGGCCGAGGCCGCCCTCGTCCTCGGGCCGCTCGATCCGGTCGAAGCCTAGGTCGGCCAGGGTCCGCGCCAGCGCCCCGCGCCGGGCCGGCGAGTGGGCGAACAGCGGCTCCACCTTGACGCCCGCGCCCACCGGTCCGAGGACGTCCAGGACGGTGTCGACCAGGTCGCCGCCGAAGTGGTGCAGGATGCCGAGGCAGCGCCGGGAGTGCTCCTCCTTGAGGTCCGCCGAGATGGTGGAGAGCATCATCTCCGAGGTGCCGGCGGACAGGGTGAGCCCCGGCGACTCGGTCAGCCCGGAGAAGAGCTCCTCGCCGACCAGGTCGTCGACGCCGGGCGCGGTGCCGAGCGTGCTCCACCGGCGGAGCACCTCGTGCCCGACCTGCTGGCACGTCTCACTCGTGTAGAGCTTGGCGACGGCCGTGTCGATCGCCTTCACGTCGGCCTGCAGGAAGACCTCGGTGGCCGTGCGGGCCAGGGTCGTGGCGCACTCGACCTGTCCTTCGAGGCGTTCCAGGCCGGGCACCCGGCCGGTCGTCCCCCGCAGCGCCCCGAGCCAGCGGGCCGCCCTGACGACGTGGTCGATGCCGGTGCGTTCGATGGCCAGGGCCCCGTCCAGCAGGGCCCATCCGCGGCCTTCGTCGCCCACCCGGCGCCAGCTCTCGACCTCGACGTCCTGCAGCCGTACCCGGCACATCCGTTCGCGCTGGAGCGTCTCGACCAGCTCGACGCTCACCCCGTCGGCCGCCAGGTCGATGACGAAGAGCGTGATGCCGTCGTACTTGTTCCCGCCCTGTCCGGTGCGCGCGGACACCAGCGCGGAACCGGAGATATCGCTGTAGATGCTGAACACCTTGACGCCGTTGAGCACATAGCGGTCGCCGCGTCGCTCCGCCTTGGTGCGCAGCGCGGCGAGGTCGCTGCCGGCGCGCGGTTCGCTGTAGAGGACGGTGGCGAACTCCTCGCCGCGGCTGATCCGCGGCAGCAGTTCCCGCTTCAGCCGGTCGGAGCCGGACTTCAGGACGAAGTTGCCGACGATCTGCACGGTGAGGGCGTAGACGAGGTCGGGCAGGCCGGTCGAGCAGAAGCCCTCGAACAGCTCGATGGCCAGCCGTGTCGGCAGTCCCGAGCCGCCGGCCTCGCGCGGCCAGTCGGGGGTGAGCAGTCCGCGCCGGCCGAGCTCCCGGTACGCCTCGGCGATGGCGTCCGGGTCCATCCGCCGGGCGCGGATCACGAGTTCGCGCCAGTGGGGTGTGTCCACCAGCTTCGCCAACGACGCGTGTAGATCTGCCGCGTCGCTCTCGCCGACCTGCTCGCCCGCGGCCCCCGGGCCACCGGTCGCGGCGGGGCGGTCGTCCCGGATGATCTGCTCGATCGCGGCGACCGTGCCCGCGTCCGCGAGCAGCGTGTAGTGGTCGCCGGGCAGGTCGTGGTCGTGCACGCCGCCCGTGGTCGCGGTGCGCCAGTCGGAGGTGTTCGACTCCGCGGCGCGCACCGAGACCACGTCGAGCGCGCCCGGTGTGGGCCGCCACTCGCACAGGATCCGCCGGTTGTGCGCGAAGATCTCCAGCCGTTCGCCGAAGGTTTTGAGGTCCATGTCCAGGGCCGCGGCGGCCTCCTCGTGGGTGTCCGCCACGACCTGGACGTCCCGGCCGCCGACGCTCAGCGCGTCCTGCAGGAAACCCTGCAGCGCCTCGGCGGGTGTCCACACAGGGACCTCCCCGCGTGCCCATGTCGAGTCCAGCAGCACGACCTTGGGCCGCTCCCCGCGCTCGCCGAGCAGGCAGGCGATCTCCCACGCGAGGGCGCCGCCGAAGGACCAGCCGCAGATCACGTCGATCGTGGGGTGGTCCGTGCCGAAGCCGCCGACGTAGCGCCGGGCGAGCTCCTGGATCGACCCGGCGGCGCCGCCGTCGAAGAACGTCCGCTGGGACGCCTCCAGTCCGAGGCACCTGAGGTCGGTAAGCCGGGCGACCAGCGGTTGGTAGGCCAGCAGACTGCCGCCCACCGGGTGGGCGAACAGCACGGTCCGGTCGGAGGTCGCCGAGCGACCCAGTTCGATGAGACTTGATGTGTCCGCCGTCGCCGATCTCCTTCGGAGGTAGGCGTTCAGGCGGTCCCCGTCACCTTGCATCACGCGTCCCCTGCCGTTGCGGTCGATGTCCCGGTGGTCATTCGGCGAGGAGTCGGGCGACGTCCTCTTCGGTCATCTGCTCGATGACCTGCTGGAGCTCCTCGGGAGACAGACCGGCCAGCCGGGTGCGCTCGACCTCCAGGGCCAGGCTCTGCACGCTGGAGTCGGCGAAGAAGGCGGCCAGCGAGATGTCCGTCGCGAAGATCTTCTTGATCTTGGACACCAGCTGGGCGGCCTGGAGGCTCGTCCCGCCGAGGTCGAAGAAGCTGACGTTCTTCGCGAAGTCGGTGCGGCCCAGGATCGCGCCGAAGGCCTGCGTCATCATCTTGCTCTCGACGTCGGTGAGCCGGTCCTCGGTCTCCGGCTCGACGGCGGCGCCGGCCGCCGGCAGGGCGCGCTCGTCGATCTTGCCGCTGGCGTTGATCGGGAGCTCGTCCAGCAGCACGAACCTGCTCGGGACCATCGTGGAGACGAGGTGCTTGCGGCAGTGGTCACGAAGGGCCGCCTCGGAGAGGTCGCGCGCTCCGCCGGTCGCGCAGTACGCGACCACCCTCTTGGTGTCCTGCTCCTGCTGGACCTGCACGAACACGTTGCGCACCCCGCGGGCGGCGCGGATGGCGCTCTCGATCTCGCCGATCTCGATCCGCACACCGTTGATCTTGACCTGCCGGTCGGCCCTGCCGACGTACACCAGGCGGCCGTCGCCGTTGTGCCGTGCCAGGTCACCGGTGAGGTAGAGGCGCACCGAGGGGTCGCCGCCGACCGGGTCCTGGATGAACCGCCGCCGGTTGTCCTCGTCCCGGTTCCAGTACCCGGACGCCAGTCCGACGCCGCCGATGGCCAGCTGGCCGATGACGCCCTGGGGTACGGGGACGTTCTGCGCGTCCAGCACGTACGCGAGGTGGTTGTCCATCGGGGCGCCCATCGGCAGGGCGGAGGGCGCGAGCGGCTCCTCCAGCTCCTCGACGATGCTGGTGACGGTGCACTCGGTGACGCCGTACCCGTTGAAGATCCGGCGGCCCTTGCCCCAGCTGCGCACCAGCTCGTGCGAGAAGGCCTCACCGCCGACGAACACGATGCGCAGGTCGTGCAGCGGAGCCGGTTCGAGCAGCTTCATGACCGACGGCGGCAGGTCGGTGACGGTGACCCGGTGCTCCTCCAGGAAGCGCTGGACGGCGGTCATGTCGAGCCGTGTCGCGGACGGCACGAAGTGGAGCGACGCGCCTGTCAGCAGCGCACCGAACATCTCGAAGACCGACACGTCGAACCCGCACGACGCGTAGCCGAGGAAACGATCCTGCTCGGTGAGGTCGAAGAGCGTCCGGACGTTGCGGATGAAGCCCAGGATGTTGTCGTGGCTGATCAGCACGCCCTTGGGCGTCCCCGAGCTGCCCGAGGTGTGCATCAGGTACGCCACGTCGTCCTTGCCGGGGGCCGGCTGGGCGGGCTGCGCCGGGTCCGCGAGGTCCGCCGGCAGCCGGAACTCCAGCGCGGGCGCGATTCCGGCGGTCGTCTCGTCGCAGACCACGCGTTCGAGTGCGGCGTTGCCGATGATCGACTCGATGCGGCTCTGCGGGTTCATCCGGTCGATCGGGACGTACACGGCACCCGACGCCATCAGCGCCAGGACCGTCGCGGCGAAGTCGGGGGACGGTTCGAGCGCCACGCCCACCCGGTCGCCGGGGCCGATCCCGAGGGCCGCGAAGTGGGCGCGGATGGCCTCGGTACGGCGCCTCAGCTCAGCGTAGGTCAGCTCCTGGCCGGGGGTGCTCACCGCCAGGCGCTGCGGGTGCTCGTCGGCGACCGCGCAGAAATGCGAGAAGGCGTTACCGGTGGGCGTCGGCGTCTCCGGGCCTTTGCCGAGAAGCACCTGGGCCCTGCGGGATTCCTCGTCATGGGCCCACGACTGCCTGATACTGACGTCCGGCAGGGAAATCGCCCTGCGCAGGATTCCGACGAACACCTGCTGCATGTTCCGGATCGTCGCCGCGTCGAAGACGTCGGTGTTGTAGCCGGTGTGGACCTCCAGGTCCGCACCGTTTTTCGTGACCGTCCACGACTGGAAGAACTTCGCGTGCGTCGTCTCGGGCTCGAGTTCGACCGATGTGATTCCGTCGAGCCGGAGCGGTTCCGCCCATTCGTTCATCGTCAGCGTGTACTGGAACAGCGTGGAACGCGCGGATTCGCGCTTGACGCCGGCCCCTGCGATGATCTCCTCGAGCGGAAGGTGTCCGTGGGCCTGGCCGTCACGGAATCGGCGCTGCACATCCGCGAGGCATTCCCGGAAGGTCGCATCGGGGTCTATTCGGCAGCGTAACGGCAGCATGTTGATGAAGAAGCCGATCGTTCTCTCGCATTCGACTTCGCCGCGGTTGGCCGTCGGCATTCCGAAGATGACGTCCTCGGAGCCGGAGTACCGGTTGAAGAGACAGGCCATCGCGGTGGCGTAGACGGTGATCGGCGTGGTCGACAGGGACGAGGCAAGATCGTTCACCTGCGCCGCCAGGCCCTGCCAGGAGCTCATCTCCGCGGAACCCGTGTACGTCGCCTCGGGCGGGAGGGGGCGGTCGCCGGGGATGTCCATGACATCGACGTCGCGGAGCGCCTCGGCCCAGTAGTCGACGCTCTCCTGCCAGCCCCCGGCGCTCATGCGCTTGCGCTGCCACAGGCTGAAGTCGGCGAACTGCACGGTCGGGGGCTCGACCTCGGGTAAGGCGCCGGCCCGCCGCGCGTTGTACTCCCGCTCCAGCTCCTCGAAGAAGATCGACGTCGAGACGCCGTCGAAAATGATGTGGTGGACGAGGAAGCCGAAGTAGTGGAGGCCGCTGTCGCCGACCGTCACCAGAGCGGCACGCCACAGCGGGAACTCCGTCAGTTCGAGCGCCGTCCCGGAGAGCCGGTCCATGACCCGGCGGGCTTCGCTCTCGGTTTCCACGGCCGTCCGCTCGATGACGACCTCTGCGGTGTCGACGATGCCCTGGAAGTACTCGTCGTTCTCCACGAGTACGTAGGACCGCAGCGCCTCGTGGCGCATGACGATACTCGTGAGGGATTCATTGAGAGCCGCGACGTCGACGTCGCCTTCGAGCCGGAACAGGAAAGCGACGTTGTAGGTCGGCATTCCGGGCCGCAACCGGTCGACGAACCACAGGGTGTTCTGAGAATGCGAGAGCGGAATGTTGTTCCGGTCCTGCCGGGGACGGGGTCCTTCAGTGATCTTGGCACGTGCGCGTGCAAGCATACTCGCAAGCGACTGCTTCTTATCCACTGCGGTTCCGTCGTGCACTGAAGTCACACAAAGCTCCCTTGACGTCAAGTGGCGTTCAAAAGCAGCAGTTCTGCGGGTTTTTCAGCAGTGCAAGTACGGGATCGTACAACTTCTCGCACGTTCCGACCCCCGGGATACCCTGCACCAAGGAATCGAAGAGGTCAAGGTCGCACCGGCCCAAGATTTACCCGACGGCACTCATGCCCCTTCCACGGACGCCGGGAAGGCCGGCCGCGACGGTCGGCGGCGTTAAGGGATTGCGCGCTCACTTTCATGATCGAGAGCCGGATGCGATCATTCCGCTTTCATCGCGCGATCATCACGTCCCTCCTGGTGGGGCGACGATCGATCGGCGTGACGGGCGGAGTGTGATCGTCCGCTTTCGTGGCGTGAGCGGTGCGGCGAGGCCGGCTCGCGCGCTCGCCGGCGGCCGCCCGCTCCGGCACCCCGCCGGGCTCGCGAAGAACCCGATTTCATCCCTCGTGCACACGGCCTTCGTAAAGTATCGGTGAAACGAGTGGTGCGACTGGGGTGAGTGAATACTGACGGGCTGAAACGGGTTATTGAGAATGGGATGTTCGAAAGTGACGCCCGCTCTGGCGTGTGATCACGTGATCCGCCGGCGGGCGGCCTCGACCGGCCGGAGCCCCCACCGGGCAGGCGCCGACCGGGTGCCGACCGAGCGGCGACCGGGCCCCGGCGCCGTCAGGACTCCGGCTGCGCGCCCGGGGCGGGCTGCGAGAGCTTCTCCAGCTGGGAGAGCCACAGCTCGTTCAGACGCTCGGCCCACGCGCGCGACAGGGTGTCGAGGGAGCTGGGGCCGTCGGCGCGCACCGCGTTCTCCACCACGATCTCCGTGCCGTCCTCGGTGGGTGTGAGCAGCCATGCCTGGTAGAGCATGACGCCCGCGCCGATGCCCAGCCAGCCGATCCGGCGGGGGGGCACGTGCTCCCCCACGAAGACCTCGAAGCGGTGGCCCGCCCAGAACACCTCGAAGGTCCGGGTCAGGGTGACGGCGCTGACCTCCTCACACTCCGGCACCCAGTTCGGCCAGTTCGACACGTCGGTGAGGAGCGTGAAGGCCCGCTCCGGCGGACCGTGCACGAGGCCCTGCGCCCGATGGAAGCTGTGGGCGTCCGCGGGCGAGAACCCCGACGGCCAGTGGATGTCGGGATGGCTGTCCGAGGTGTCGTACATCCGAGTTCTCTTTCGTGCTGCTGATCGGCTTCCGGGCGGACCGGCGACGGGTCGGCGGCCGACAGCCTCGGGGCGTGCCCGCCCCACTGTGCCGTCGGTGGCGTACCCGGGCATACGTCATTTGACTGAGCTGTCGGAGACATCCTCACACGAGGTCACGCTCTTCCAGGGCGGCCAGCGCGTCCCGCAGGGCTGCCCGGGAGTTGATGCCGAGTTTCGGATAGACCTGGTACAGGTGCGTTCCGATGGTCCGGTGGGAGAGGAACAGCCGCTCGGCGATCTGCTTGTTGGTCAGCCCGGTCGCCGCGAGCGTCGCGATCTCCCGCTCCTGGGCGGTCAGCGCTCCCCCGCCCTGCCGCTCGGCGGCGGCCGCCGGGTGGCCGCTCGCCCTCAGCTCCGCCGCGGCGCGTGCCGCCCACGGCGCCGCGCCCAGCTCCTCGAACGCCTTCGCCGCGAGCACCAGCTGCTCGCGGGCCTCCTTCGTGGCGCGCCGGCGGCGCAGACGTTCGCCGTAGCAGAGCCGTATCCGCGCGGTGTTGAAGGGCCAGTCGGAGGGATCGACGTGCGCCAGCGCCCGCTCGAAGAGGTCCAGCGCCTCGGCGTCCGGAGTCGTCAGGGCCGCACAGGCCAGCACGATCATGTCGAGGTGGGGGGAGAGCCCGACCATGGAGGACTCGCGCAGAGCTGCCGCGAGCGCGGCGGCCTCGGCCGGCCGGCCCGCTCTGACGGCCGCCTCCACCAGGTCGAGCGCGCACATCGTGACATGCGGCTGGTACGGGGCGAGGGGGTCCGCCGAGGTGATCGCCGCCGTGTGCCGGTAGGCGGCCTCGAAGTCGCCGCGGCCCAGCGCGGCCACCGCCCTGGTGTGCAGCGCGAGGGCCCGGACTCCGTGGGCGCCGCGGGGGACGGCCCAGCGGTCGATCTCCTCGGACAGGGCGTCGCTCGCCTCCGCGTCGCCGCGTGCCCCGGCCACCAGCGCCTGGACGAACTGGAACTTGCAGACGAAGAAGCGGTAGCCGTACTCCTTGCACAGGCCGAGCCCCTCACCGGCCAGTCGCAGCGCCTCGTCCCAGCGGCCGGCCGCCTGGAAGTCCAGGCACAGGTGGATCAGGGCGGCCAGATGCCGGCGGACCGGCGCGGTGCCCGCCCGGCCCTGCGCGACCAGCCGCAGGGACGCCTCGCGTACCTCCGCCAGCCGGTCCAGGTAGACACAGCCGATGCCGATGCGGACGACCCGGGTCGGGTCCTCTCCGATGTCGGCGAGCAGCGGGCGCAGGAGTTCCAGCGCCTGGTGCCCGGTGCGGGCCGGGTCGCCGAAGGTCTGGGCGCACACGCGCAGCAGGTCGGGGGCCGCCGGGGTGAGCCGGTCCAGGGCCCGGAACAGCGGCTGCCACTTGTCGGGATCGCCGCTGTACCAGCACAGGGTGATCAGCGTGAAGAGGGCCTCGATCAGGGCGTCGTCCGCCGCGTCGTAGCCGTGTCCGCCCGCTTCGATCGCCCCCACCAGCAGCCGGTGGGCGGTGCTGATGTCGCCCTCCTGGTTGATGTGGAGCAGGGCGGACACCGCCGCGCCGTGCAGCGAATGCGGCACGGCGGGGTCGACGCGGCGGGCGCCGCGCAGCAGGCGCGTCGCCTCCGCCACGTCGCCGCCGGCGTCGGCGCCGATGTAGGCGGCCTCCACCAGCCGCCGGCTCTCGTCGGCCGGCGACGGGCTGAGTCCGGCGGCGCGGGTGAGGGCCGCCACCGCGCCCACCGCGTCACCGCGCCCGAGCCGCAGGTGGGCGACCTGTTCCAGGTGCCCGGCGACCGTCTCGTCCGGGCCGGTGGCCGCTTCGCCGAGATGGCACGCGCGGCGCTCGGGCTGATCGGTGAGCACGGCGGCGAGCGCCCGGTGCGCCCTGCGGCGGTCGGCGGGCGTCGCCTGGGCGACCACGGCGGAACCGATCAGGGGATGCCGGAAGGCCAGCCGGCGTGAGGCGGCCGAGATGGCCACCATCCGATCGCGCTCCGCGGCTTCCAGCAGGTCGACGGCGACACCGATGCCCGCCGCGGCTTCGATCACCGAGAGGTCCCCGGTGCCTTCCAGCGCCGCGATCAGCAGCAGTTCGCGGCACGGCTCGGGCAGGTCGGCCACCCGTGCGGCGAACAGCGTCCGCAGCCGCTCCCCCAGCGGCAGCACCGAGGGCACGGCCTCCGGCGCGGTGCGCCGCTCGCGGTCCAGTGCGGCGGGCAGCTCCGCCAGCGCGAGCGGGTTGCCGTGGGCCTCCGCCGCGATACGGCGCCGTACGGCGAGGGGCATCCCGGGATGCTCCTGCGCGAGCAGCTCGGCCGAGGACTGCTCGTCGAGCGGGTCCAGCCGGTGCTCGGTGAGACCGCTCGACTCGAAGAAGCTGTCGGAGGTGGTGCGCGAGGCGCCGAGGAAGCCGATGCGGCTGCCGACGAGCCGCCTGGCCACGAAGCCCAGGACCGAGGCGGTGGCCCGGTCCAGCCACGGCAGGTCGTCGACGACGACCAGGAGGGGGATGTCCTGGGCGATCCGGCGCAGCAGCATCAGGGCCGCGGTGGAGGTCAGCAGACGGCTGGGCGGCGGGCCGCCGCCGATGCCGACCGCGGCCCGCAGCGCGTCGCGGTGGCCGGGGTCCAGCAGGTCGAAGGAGTCGAAGAGCGGGACGAGCAGCTGGTTGAGGCCGGCGTAGCTGACGTCCGCCTCGAACTCCACGCCGTTCGCCCGCAGCACGCGGGCACCCCGCGACCCGGCCTCGGCCGCGAAGGCGTCGAGCAGGGCGCTCTTGCCGATGCCGGCCTCCCCCGACAGCAGCAGGGCCGCTCCGTGGATCGAGGAGCCGGTGAGGTGGGACCGTACGAACGCCAGGTCCCTGTCCCGCCCGATCAGCCGTGCTGACGTGGGGCGGAACGGATGGTCCAGGTCGTTCATGGGGCTGGTGTCTCCAAGGCTGCGCTGACGAGGGTCTCCACGGTCCCGGCGCTGGACGACAACCGTCGTGCCCACGCTCGGCTCCTTAACGCATGGAATCATCGGGGCGCAAGCGATGTCCATATTCGCGCCGCGCATCTCGGGATACGGATGACGTGACCGACGGGAATCCCCCACCGTCACCGGGCGCCCGCGCCGACCGTCACATGACTGATGCGCCGGGTTTCTCCGCGGACGAGAGTGTGAGCTGCCGGTCCTGGGGGCCGGTCATCGCACACGTATGACGGAGGATCTCGACATGATCAACAGGCGCACCTTCGGCAAGGCGGCCGGCATCACCACGGGAGCGGCCGCGTTCTCGCTGTCCGGTCTGCGGACCGGTGCCTCGGCGGCGACCGCCGGAGCGGGCTCGCACGCCCCGGCCGGCACACCTGCTCCCACCGTGCCCACCATCGCCCCCGGCACCCACACCGGGTTCGCCACGCTCAAGCAGGTCAAGGCGGGCGTCCTCGACATCGGCTACGCGGAGCTGGGGCCGGCGCACGGCCCGGTCGTCCTGTGCCTGCACGGCTGGCCCTACGACATCCACAGCTTCGTGGACGTCGCACCGCTCCTGGCCGACCAGGGCTACCGCGTCATCGTGCCCTACCTGCGCGGCCACGGCAGCACGACCTTCCTGTCCCGGCACACCCCCCGCAACGCCGAGCAGTCCGCCATCGCGCTGGACATCATCGCCCTGATGGACGCCCTGAAGATCCCCCAGGCCGTCTTCGCCGGCTTCGACTGGGGCTCGCGCACCGCCGACATCATCGCGGCGCTGTGGCCCGAGCGCGTCAAGGCCCTGGTGTCCACCAGCGGTTACGTCATCACCAACCTCGCGTCGCAGCTGGCGCCCGCCGCGCCCGCGGTGGAGCACAACTGGTGGTACCAGTGGTACTTCGCCAGCGAGCGAGGCAAGAAGGCCATGGAGAACGAGACCGAGCGCATCGCGCTGTGCCGCTACGTGTGGACCCTCGTCTCCCCGAACTGGAACTTCGACGACGCCACCTACGGGCGCACCGCCGAGGCGTTCAAGAACCCCGACTACGCGGCGATCGTCCTCTACAACTACCGCTGGCGCATCGGCCTCATCGACGGCGAGCGCCACTACGAGCGCTACGAGAAGCAGCTCGCGGCGGTCCCCACGATCGGGGTCCCCACCATCACCCTCGACCCGGCCCTCGACCCCTTCACCCCGGCCGGCGACGGCGCGTCCTACCGCGACCACTTCACCGGTCCTTACCAGCACCGCACGATCGCGAACATCGGCCACAACCTGCCGCAGGAGGCGCCGACCGTCTTCGCGCAGGCCGTCGTCGACGCCGACCACCTCTGAGCGTCGCACCCACCACCGGCGTCCCCGACCCGGCGGCTCGCACGCCGGGTCGGGCCCGTAACCCCTCCCGTAGGAGCCCCTGATGAGCGAAGTCCAGTGGAACCGTCTGACCGCCGCCGAGCTGCGCGCGCTCGCCGCCGGGGACGCGGTGGTGCTGCTGCCGGTGGGGGCCACCGAGCAGCACGGCCCCCATCTGCCCACCGGCGTGGACGACTTCCTGGCCGCGGAGGTCTGCCGGCGGGCGGCGCGGCTGGCCGGCGGGCACACCGGGGTGGTGGTGACACCCTCGGTCCCGACCGGCCTCTCCGAGCACCACATGGCCTTCGGCGGGACGCTCACGCTCAGCCTGGCCACGCTGCACGCCCTGCTGCGGGACATCTGCCGCTCCGTGATCCGGGCCGGCTTCTCGCGCATCCTGATCGTCAACGGCCACGGCGGGAACATGACCGCCCTGAACGCCCTGACGACCGAGCTGACCGTCGAGCTGGCGACGCCGATCGCGTTCGCCAGCTACTTCGGCGCGGGACGCGAGGTGGTGCGGGCGACCCTCCAGACCCAGGACGGCCTCATGCACGCCTGTGAGGGAGAGACGTCCATGATGATGGCCGCCCACCCCGACCTGGTCAGGGCCGAGCACCTGGCCGAGGCGCACGGACCGCGGATCACGCTTCCCGCGGAGTCCACGGAACCGGTGTACATGGCCGTGCCCTTCGAGCGGATCACCGAGTCCGGTGTCGCGGGCGACGGGCGGGTGGCGAGCCCGGAGAAGGGCGAGACGATGCTCGCCGGCTGCGCGCAGGCGCTGGCCGACATCATCGTGCGCGATCCGTGGGCGAAGCCGGCGCTCCCGCCCTCGCCCGGTTCCGTCGGCTGACCGGACGGTCACGGGCACCGTGCGGCCCCTCACCTGTGCGGCCGGGACGGGCGAGGACGCCCTCCCGGCCGCATCGGCGTTCCCGTGCGCGCGGCGCCGTCCGCACCGCACACCCCAAGAGTCGTCACCGTCTTGACAGGTGACGAATCGCATGGCAGATTCATCACCATCCAGAACGGTGACGCACGGCGCGACACCGTCCGGTCCATTGTCGAAATGTCTGAAGGGGTTGTCGTGATGAGTATCAAGGGTGGACGCAAGCGGCTCGCGATCGGTCTGGGCTCGACGCTGACGGCGGGTCTGGCGCTCGGCGCGTTCGCCCTCAGCGGCACTGCCAGCGGCGCGACCAAGCCGGCGGATGCCGCGGACTCCGCGAAGGCCGCCGGTCACGCGAAGCCGACCGTCGTCCTGGAGCACGGGGCCTTCGCGGACGGCTCCAGCTGGAACGGCGTCATCGACGACCTGCGCGCCGACGGATACCCGGTCGTCGCCGCCGCGAACCCGCTGCGCGGTCCGGCCTCCGACGCCGCTGCCCTGCGCACGGTCCTCGACCACATCAAGGGCCCGAAGATCCTGGTCGGCCACTCCTACGGCGGCAACGTCATCAGCGAGGCCGCCGCCGGCGACCATGACGTCAAGGCCCTGGTCTACGTGGCCGCCTTCCTGCCCGCACCCGGCGAGAGCGCCCTGGAGCTGACCAACAAGTACCCGGGCTCCACCCTGCCGGACGCCCTCGACCCGGTCACCTACCAGCAGGCCGACGGCTCCACCGCCACCGACCTCTACATCCGGCAGGACAGGTTCCACCACCAGTTCGCCGCCGACGTCCCCGCGGGGCAGGCGGCCCTGATGGCCGCGGAGCAGCGCCCCATCGCGCAGTCCGCGCTGGAAGAGAAGGCCACCACCGCCGCCTGGAAGACCATCCCGAGCTGGGACATCATCACCACCCAGGACCTCAACATCCCGCCGGCCGTCCAGCGCTTCATGGCCGAGCGCGCCCACGCCCACACCACTCAGGTCGCCGCTTCCCACTCGGTCGCCGTCTCCCACCCCCACCTGGTCGCCGACGTGATCGAGCGGGCCGCCCGCGCCGTAGTCCGCTGACCCGCCGGGGAGGCCCGCCCCTCTCGGCACCCTCCCCGCACGCCACGTCCTCCCCGGCCGCACACCTCACGGGTGTGCGGCCGCGGCGCACTCGGGCCGGCCACCGACCGCCACAGGGGCGATTTTCGGACATCCTTTAGACTCCGATGACCGCATGGGCCGAAGGGAACCCGGTGCCGGAGCCGGTGCAGTCGGCCCGGCGCGCGGCATCGGGCACCCGCACGTCGGCCGTTGGAGGCAGCACGATGAACGACCTGGAAGAGAACGGCGGACCGGCCTCCCCACCGCTGGTGGGACGCGACGAGGACCTCGCGTTCCTCCGCTCGTTCTTCGGCAACTCCGCGGTCCAGGGAGCGGCCCTGCTGGTCACGGGCGAGGCGGGGGTGGGGAAGTCCGCCCTGCTCGACGCCGTGGCCAGCCGCGCGGCTCGGGACGGCGCCCGGGTACTGCGCGCGGCCGGCGCGCAGTTCGAGGCGGACATCGGCTACGCCGGGCTCAACCAGCTGCTCCTGCCGCTCTTCGACGACTTCGACATCCTCGACGACGTCCACCGCGACGCCCTGCGGGTCACCGTCGGCATCGGCAGCGGATCGCCGCCCGACCGCCTGGTGACCTCGACCGCGGCGCTGCTGCTGCTCCGGCTGCTGTCCGTCCGGACACCGCTGCTGATCGTCGTCGACGACCTGCCGTGGCTGGATCGCGCCACCAACGCCGTGCTCGGTTTCGTGGCCCGGCGGCTCATCGGCAGCCGCATCGGCTTCCTCGCGGCCTCCCGGGACGGCACCGACAGCTTCTTCGAGTCCAGCGGCCTGTCCCAGCGGACGCTGGAGCCGCTGGACGACGCCTCGTCCGCGGAACTGCTCCGCCTCGCCCACCCCGACGTCTCCCCGGCCGTACGGCGCCGTGTCGCGGCAGAGGCCCACGGCAACCCGCTCGCGCTGGTCGAGCTGCCGAGGGCGCTCTCCGCCGAGCAGCGCGCGACCGGCGCGACGCTGCCCGCCGTGCTGCCGCTCGGCGAACGGCTCCAGGCCATGTTCGCCTCGCGGGTGGCCGGCCTGCCCGAGCGCGGCCGGGCGCTGCTGCTCATCGCGGCCCTCGACGGCACGGGTGACCTCGCCGCGATCGAGGCCGCCGCGGCCGGCCGGGCCACCGTCGACGACCTGACCCCGGTGGAGCGCCAGCAGCTGGTGACGGTCTCGGCCGACAACCGGCGACTGTTCTTCAGGCATCCGCTGATCGGCGCCGCGGTGGTGGACATCGCGACCGCCGCGGAGCGCAGACGGGCCCACCGGGCACTCGCCGACGCGCTCGGCGATCAGCTGGAGCGGCGCGCCTGGCACCTCGGGGAGGCCGCGGCGGGTCCTGACGAGGAGGTCGCCGCCCTGCTGGAGGAGGCCGCGCGCAGCCGGCTGCGGCGCGGCGACGCGCTGGGCGCGGTGGCCGCGCTGGCCCGCGCCGCGGGGCTGAGTCCGGCGGCGCCCGACGAGAGCCGCCGGCTGGCCGAGGCCGCCTATGTCGGCGTGGACTCCGGCGGAGAGCTGGAGGACGCCTCCCGGCTGCTCGCCGGGGCCAGGCTCGTCCATCCGGGCACCGGGCAGCAGTCGCTGCACGCGGCGGCGGCGTCCGCGTTCCTGCTGATCAACAGGGACGGCGACATGGACACCGCCCACCGGCTGCTGGTGGGCGCGATCGAGTCGGGGGACCACGGCTACGACGCCCACGACGCCGCCCTGATCGAGGCGCTGCACCTGCTGGTGCTGCTGTGCTGGTACGGCGGCGACCCGGAGCTGTGGCGTCCGCTGCTCACCTTCGTGGACCGGCTCACCCCCGAGCCGCCCGAGCTGCTCCGGGTGATCGTCCAGACCTTCGGCGATCCGGCGCGTACCGGAGCGGAGGCGCTGCCGGGGCTGACCCAGCTGATCGCCACCGTGGGCGACGACCCCGCGCGGGTGGTCCGCGTCGGCACCGCCGCGGTCTTCGCCGACCGGCTCGGCGAGTTCCGGTGGGCGACGCGCCGGCTGGTGGAGCAGGGCCGTGCCGGCACCGCGCCCGTCCGCAGGCATCTCGGCGCGCTGATGCACCTCGGCCTTGACTACTTCCACCTCGGCCGGTGGGACGACGCGGCGCAGCTGGCCGGCGAGGGACTCGCCCTGTGCGCGGACCACGACTACCGGTTCTTCGCCTGGTACTTCCAGTACATCGACGCGCTGGTCGCCGCCGCTCGGGGCGACGGGCAGACCAGTGCCGCCCTCGCCGAGGAGATCGTCCGCTGGGCGGCGCCCCGCGGCGTCCACGGCGCGCGGTTCTTCGCCTGCCACGCCCGCGCCCTGGCCGCCCTCGGCGACGGCGACTTCGAGACCGCCTACCGGCACGGCCGCGAGCTGAGCGCGCCCGGCAGCGTGCGACCGTACCTCCCGATCGCCATGTGGGGGACGATGGACCTGGTCGAGGCGGCCCTGCGGACCGGCCGGGACCAGGAGGCCGCCGCCCACGCGGCGGCGATGCGGGAATCCGCGATGGCAGCGCTCTCACCCCGGCTGGAACTGCTGGTCCTGGCCTGCGAGGCGCTGACCGCTCCCGGCGAGGAGGAGTCCGCCGCCCTCTTCGAGCGGGCACTCGCGCTGCCCGGTCCTGAGCGCTGGCCCTTCGACACCGCACGGGTGCGGCTCTTCCACGGGGAGCGGCTGCGCCGTTCGCGTGCCATCCCGCAGGCGCGGGAGCAGCTGAACCTGGCGCTGGCCGCCTTCCAGCGGCTGGGCGCCGCGCCGTGGGTGGCGCGTGCCGCGGCCGAGCTGCGGGCGAGCGGCCGGTCCGCGCCGGCCGAGGCCAGGCCGGGGCGGGTGGAGCTGACGGCGCAGGAGCTGCAGATCGCCACGCTTGCCGCGACCGGGCTGACCAACAAGCAGATCGCCGAGCGGCTGTTCCTCTCGCACCGCACCATCGGCACGCATCTCTACCAGATCTATCCCAAGCTGGGGATCACCTCGCGCGCGGCGCTCCGGGACGCGCTCTCGGCTCTGGACGCCGGCCAGGAGGGCGGTCGGGTGCCGCCCGGCGCGGCGGACCCGGTACGCGATCCCGGCCGGCCTCGCCCCACCGCCGGGTCGCGGCCTACCGCCCGGCGGCGGCCTGACGCAGATGACGGCTGACGTCGCCGACCAGGAGGATGCGGACCCGCCGCTCCACGAAGCGCCACCGACCGTCCCGGCGTGCGAAGCGGTCGTGGTAGCGGCCGCCCGCGACGGGCTGCAGCGGCAGGTCCGGCAGCGCCTGCAGCACGGTGACGTACGAGCGCGCGACCGCCGTGCCCGCCCGTTCGTCGACCTCGACGGCGACGTTGGTGGTGACGTGCTGGGTCCGCGGCGTGCCGTCGCCGTGGACGATCACCGTGTCGTGGAACATCCGCTCGATCGCGTCGCGCCCGCGCACCGGCTCTCCGCCGCCCGTGAAGACGGCGTCGGCGAGCAGCGCGCCGAGGCCGGCGAAGTCCCCGTCGTCCACCAGTTCGGCGTACCGCGCGATCAGGTTCTCGATCGCGCGGTGGCTCGGCATCGGATCACCGGGCGGCCCCGAAGGCCCCGCCGTGGGTGTTGTGGACATGTCTGCTCCCCGCGGCTCAGTTCGCCGCGCCCAGGTGGGCCGCGTAGAACTCGGTGAGCTTGGCGACGGCGGGGTCGACGTACTCCGTCCTGTCGTAGAGGTCGACGTGGCCGGCGCCCTCGATCCAGTGCAGCTCCTTGGGGCCGACGGCGCGCTGGTGGACGTCGACGGCCATCCACGCGGTCACGGCGCGGCGGCCGACGATCTGCAGGAGGGGGCGGTCACCGATCAGCGGGACGGCGAAGAAGGCGTCGAAGAAGGCCAGCTTGTCGATGCTCTCCCAGACGAAGAACTTCGCGGAGCGCTCGTGCGCGCCGCGCGGGGTGCAGTAGTAGTCGAACCCGTCCACGCCGTGCTCGCCGCCGAGCGCGCCCGCCTGCTCGGCCGTCTCGGGGAAGATCGGCATCACACCGGGGTCCTCGCCGCGGGCGGCGGCGCTGCGGGCCAGGGCGGCGGCGTCCAGCATCCCCTGGAAGACGGCCGGGTCCTGGTCGCCGTCGGCGCCGAAGCGGAACTGGCGGGCGATGTCGACACCGCTGACCGTCGCCACCGCCTTGACCCGGTGGTCGGCGGCCGTGGCCGTCAGCGTGTAGCCGCCGGAGGCGCAGATGCCCAGCAGGCCGATGCGGTCCGCGTCGACCTCGGCGAGAGCGGTGAGGTAGGAGACGGCGGCCTTGAGGTCCTCCACGCGGTGCCCCGGGTCCTCCAGGCCGCGCGGCAGGCCGCCGGACTCGCCCTGGTAGGCGGAGTCGAAGGCGAGGGCGACGAAGCCCTGCTCGGCCAGCCGCCGCGCGTACAGTCCGGCCGCCTGCTCCTTGACCCCGGTGCCGGGGTGACCGACCACGACCGCCGGCCGCGGGCCCGACGCCGGCGCGTCGGGGGTGTAGAGGTGACCGGCGATGTCGATGCCGGCGCTGTCGAAGGTGACACTGGTCCTGGCCATGAGGGCACTCTCCTGAAGATGACACGGGATTCCTGTTGCCGCCGCACCTGTCGGTGGGGGCGGTGCCCGCACGGTTCGTACCGGGCACATGTTCATCGTCCGCCTCCCCTTCCCAGGCCGGGAGAGGCAGGTTCCTGCCGGGGACCGAACGTACCCCCTCACACCTGTGCCGCGCGGGACCTGGCCGTACGACACTGGGAGCATGAGACAGACACCTGACACCGCACGCCCGGTCGCGGGGCCGAACCCCTGGTCGGCCGAGGACCGTGCGGTACTCCGCGAGGCCCACTCCCTCGTCCTGACCGCCGGAGACGGCGGCGCACCGGGCGTGGAGATCGGCATGGTGATGGTGGACGGCGCGCTGTACGTCCGCGCCTACCGGGGCGTTCGCTCCCGCTGGTACCAGGCGGCCCGTGAGCACGGGCACGGCAGCATCCGGCTGGGCCCGGTGGCCCGCGACGTCGTCCTCACCACCGGCGACGTCGAACCGCCGGGCGGACTGGAGGCCGCCTTCGGTGCCAAGTACGGGCCGGCGGCCGCCGCCCTCGTCGCCGGCCCGGCCGCCCGCGCCGCCACCATCCGGATCGACCCGGCGCCCGGGCCGGCCCGCTGAGCGGCAGGCCCCGCGTCCGGCTCCGGCGGTGGCCGGCTAGTCCGCCCGCGGCGCACGTGTGCACACGGTCCCCGCGGGGTCCCGGCCCGCGCCGTGAGGGCGCGGGCCGGGGCATGTCGACCGCGTGGGTCCTTCAGGTCGTCCGGGTGCGCAGCTGGCGGGCCTTCCAGCCCAGCAGCAGGGCCTGGAGGACGAACCACACGCCGCCGCCGGTGGCGTACACCGACAGCACGTCGAGCGAGGGATTGTCGCCCGCCGCCTGGATGTTGTAGGTGATGCCGACGAGGAAGGACAGTCCGCCCGAGATCAGGGTGGGCCACTGCTTGCCCAGTTCGGGACCGCGCCGCCGCCACCCGACGATCAGCTGGGCGGCGCCGGAGACGATGGCCCAGGCACCGAACACATGGAGCACGGGCACCACGCCGCCGGCGCCCGCGATGCCGATCCCGACGGCGGCCAGCGTGCTGAGCGCCCCGTTGAACGCGATGACCTTGCGCTCCGAGCCCTCAGGCGTGGCCCGGTGGTCGATCAGCGAGGACACCGCGTCGATCAGCGGGTAGACGACCAGCAGCGTGATCGCCAGGGCGTCGACGTCGTCGTGGGCTCCGGCGAACACCGCGGCCCACACCAGGGCCAGGACACCGCGTACCAGGTACAGCCTCAGCAGGGAGGAGCGCTCGCCCTCGCCCGCCCGGATCGACGGCGCCGACGCCGGCGCCGGTGCCGATGTGTGCGTGCTCATGATGGTTCGGCCTCTCTCAGGTCAGAGTTGCGTCGCCGACCGGGTCAGTGCCGGTGGGGCAGGACGCAGCGGAAGCTGGAGGCCGCGGCGGTGTCGCCGTGGCCCTTGTACACGGACACCTCGGGGTAGGCGCACAGGTCGCGGGAGACGGCCTGGCCGGAGGCGTTGATGAGGGTGGCGGGCAGCGTCCGCGGAGCCTTGCCGTGCTCGACCCAGGAGGTCAGCGCGGCGAGGCCGTCGGTGGAGCCGTCAAGGCCGTTGAGACCGCAGTGGGCGGTGTTCGGGGCGAGGAAGACACGGTAGAAGTCGTCGACCTTCTGTGCGCCGCCGCGCGTCTGCCGCACGACCTGGTCGCGGTACTGCACGGTGCCGTCGGCGGGGATGTACTGGTCGGCCTGGCCCTGCCAGGTCAACAGCTTGCCGCCGGAGGCGCGGAAGGAGGACAGGTCCGGGTCGTCCGTGCCGATGACCTTGTCGTACTCGGCCTCGGACTGCTTGAACAGCTGCGTGAACTGGCTGTAGGTGATCGTCGAGACGTCGAAGGACGGGTCCTGCTTCAGCCAGAGCTGCACCCAGGCCTGCGGCACCGGGAACGGTGCGCCGGTCACGTTGCCGTCCGCGTCGGGCGGGTTGAGGCCCGCCAGAGCCGGCAGGCTGGCGCCGATCGGCACACCCGCCCACAGCTTCTCGCCCGAGGTGGTGCGCGGGCCGTCCCAGATCTTGCGGACCACGTTCGCGTCGGCCGCCGTGATGGTCAGCGTCTCACCCTTGCACACGACCTTGGTGCCGATCAGCTTGCGCGGGTCGAAGTCGCACCGGGACGCGTCGTTGACCAGCCCGTCCTTGGCTCCGTCCAGCGGGTCGCAGGCCTTGACCGCGGCGTCGGTGAAGGCGTTGAACTCGCAGTCGGTCGGGTAGGTCTTCTCGTTGTTCATGACCACCTGCGGCCACAGGGTGGCGACCTCGAACTCGTCCCAGTTCACGGCGGGCGCGTCGGCGAGGATGCCGTCGAAGTCGCCGGGGTAGCGCTGGGCCTCCATGTAGCCCTGGCGGCCGCCGGTGGAGCAGCCGGTGAAGTAGGAGTAGGAGGCCTGCTTGCCGAAGACGCCGTCCACGACCTGCTTGCCCACCACCGCCGCCTCGTGCTGGGAGCGGGACGCGAAGTTCTTCAGCAGGGCGGTGTCGACCTGGCCCTTGGCGTTCAGCGCCCAGCTGGTGTCGAGGGCGTCACCGACGCCGGCGTCCGTGGTGGTCGCCGCGTAGCCGCCCTTGACGGCGGTCCCCAGGCCCACACCGTTGTCGCCGGCCAGGTAGGCGCTGCCGCCGAGCCCCTGGAAGCGGCCGTTCCAGCCGGTCAGGGGCAACCACGTCTGCACCTTCGCGTGATCGCCGTCGCCGGGGTGGGTGAGGACGACCGTCACCTGGCAGAACGCCGGGACGCCGGTGACCGAGCCGCCCAGCACCCCGGTGCCCTGGATGGTGCCGCCCGCCTGGCGGGCCGCCGTCACCGACTCCACCGCCGTGCCGGCCGGCGCCTTCACCGACGGCGCCACACACCCCGCAGGCGACGGCGTGGCGCTCGCACGGGGTTCCGCCGAGGCGGTCGGCAGGTAGACCACCGCGGCGGCCAGCGGCACGGCGGCTGCGAGCACGGTCAGAACTTTCTTCTTCATCGCTTTCCCATCCAGGAAGTAGGTGTGCGCCTGGCTGCTGCGACGTATGTGCACGTCACACGAGCAGGACGGTCGGGCGACCGGAGAACGTACGGAGCACCGAGGACCGAGCCAGACTGTATCACTGGTTAGAGCGGTGACGGAAGGACATCTGTCCTCCCCACCGAGTGGGCTGGAACGCTGTGGCCCGCTACCACTGTGGCCGCGCGCCGCACACCTCGCATCAGTCAGTTGACGGTCCTGTCCTCACCGCGTCCCAGCGAGCGGTGTGCGGTGTGCGGTGTGCGGCGTGCGGTGTGCGGCGTGCGGTGTGCGGTGTGCGGTGTGCGGTGTGCGGTGTGCGGCAGGATGGGCGGTGGGCGGTGGGCCATCGGCACCGGGGCGGCGCTCAGCGCGCGGGGCGCCGGGCCGCGACGAGGACGGGACCGCCAGGAACCGTGGGGAAGGTGTTCGTCTCCGTCAGTCCGAGCGCTTCCAGCTCCACGGTCATACGCGCGGTGTCGAACGAGTTGCCGCCGCCGCGCACCGCGGTCCAGCGGCCGACGGACCGGCGCAACGCGTCGTCCGCGAGGGAGTTGGTCCCCGCGACCAGCCAGCCACCCGGCACAAGGGCCTCGGCGAGGCGCGGCAAGGCCGCGCGCAGCGCCTCCTCGGAGAGGAAGGGAGCCGGCAACCAGACCAGCTGGTACGCCTCCTTCTCCGACACCTCCACCGCGTCCCGGTGGTGCAGGGACACCCTGGCCGCCACCGCGGGGTCCGCGGCGGCCAACTCGGCCCGCCCCAGGCCCACCGCGCGCTCCAGTACGTCGATGCCCTCCACCCGCGCGCGAGGGAAGCCCTCGGCCAGCGCCAGGGCGAGCGCGCCGACGCCGGCGCCCACGTCGAGGATGCGGCCGCCATCGGCCGCCAGCCGCTCGGCGCACCCGGCGAGCCGCGGAACGATCTTCGCGGCGAGCGCCCGGCCGGTCGCGGCGGAGGCGCGCCCCTGGTGGAGCAGCACCTCGTCGGCCTGCGCGCCCCAGCCGGCCGCGGGGGCGCCCGCTCCGTCGGCGGCGGCGGCCGCCACGGCCTGCCGCAGCGAGCTGAGTTTCGCCTCCACCGCGCTGCTCGCGGTCGCCGCGTCCGCCTGGTGGAGCGCAGGGTGCACGGCGAATCCGTCGGCGCCCCGGCGGACCAGGCCCACGCTCTCCAGGACCGCGGTGCGCTGCGGATCGGCGCGGAGCACGTCGGCGAGGGGCTCCGACAGGGCCTGCCGCTGGGTGCCCACGATCGCCGCCATGGCCCACACGGCGGCTTCCAGCACGGCGACGGGGTTCTCACCGAGCGGCAGAACGGGGTTCGCCGCGGGCTCGGCGGAGTCGGCGGAATGGGCGGAGTGGGCGGGGTCGGGTGTGGCGGGCATGATGCCTCCGGAGGAGCGCCGCTGGGACGCATGGGTGTCACGGTGTACGTGTGCATGCTGACACAGGCAGGTATGCGTTCCGCGCAGGCGTTCACATGTCGGGGTGTTCACACACGGCGGGCTCCCGTGACCGGCGTCCTCGCCGGTCACGGACGGGGCGCGGGGAGGTCGCCATGGCGGCCGGGCGGGAAACCGGACACACGTGTCACCCGCTCGGGCGCGGAGCAACGTAATATCGCCAGGGCATGGCGCGATTCATCCGCTCGCTCGCTCGCGAGAGCGTTCGGGCGGGCGAGGCTTCTTGGGTGAAGGGAGTGGGGGACGGTGGAGTCGATCGTCGAGACCATGGTCGGCCGCGGGCGGGAGCAGGAGGTGCTGTCAGGCTTCGTGACGGCCCCGGGTGGCAGGTCTCTCGTGCTGCAGGGCGACGCCGGCGTGGGCAAGAGCACACTGCTGGAGCACGTCGTCCGGCTCGCGGCGGACGACGGGCAGCAGGTGATCAGGGCGGCCGGGGTCGAGGCCGAGTCGGGCCTGCCGTTCGCCGGCCTGCACCAGCTGCTGTACCCGCTCCTCTCCTGCATCGACGAGCTCGACAGCGGCCAGCGGGAGGTCTTCGACGTCGTCTTCGGCCGGGGCGGGGGCATCCCTCCGTCGGCGATGACCCTCGGCATCGCCGTGCTGGACCTGCTCGCGCTCGCGGCGTCGGAGCGGCCCCTGCTGCTGGTGGTCGACGACGGCCAGTGGCTGGACACCGCCAGCACCGACGTGTGCGGCTTCGTGGGGCGCCGGCTCACCGGCAGCTCGGTGCGGCTCGTGGTCAGCCTCCGGTCCGACGTGTCCTCCGGGTTCGACACCGCCGCCCTGCCCACACTCGCGGTGGCCACCCTGTCGGAGAGCGCCTCGGAGGAGCTGCTGGACCGGCACCATCCCGGCCTGGACGCGCAGATCCGCCGCCTGGTCCTCGACGAGGCGCAAGGAAATCCGCTGGCCCTGCTGGAGCTGCCGCCCTACGTGCGCGGCAACCGCGCCGGGCGCGACCCGGTGGAGCTGTCCGGGTACACCGGCGTCCCGCTGCCGCAGCGGCTGCAGCAGATGTACGCCTCGCGCATCAAGGCCCTCGACAGCGCGGTACGCGCGCAGCTGCTGCGCGGCGCCCTGGACGGTGTCCGCGCCGGCACGGCGGCTGGCCGGGCGGGCGGCTCCCGCTTCCGCATGGCGGACGCCGGCGAGGCCGTGGAGTGCGGCCTGCTGGACGTCGACCCGCTCACCGGCGACTTCGTCTTCCGGCACCCGCTGGTGCGTTCCGCCGTCGTGCAGATGGCGACGCCCAACGAGCGGCGCGCGGCGCACGCCGCGCTGGCGCGGGTGCACCGGGACGACCTGGAGCGGCGGGCGACCCACCTGGCGGCCTGCGCGGTCGACCCGGACGAGGAGGTCGCGGCCGCGCTGGAGGCCGCCGCCGACTCCGCCACCCGCAGGGGCGGCGCGCTGACCGCGGTGGCCTGGCTGACGCGGGCCGCGGAGCTGAGCGAGAGCCACGAGGAGCGGTCCAGGCGGCTGGGCAGCGCGGCCTACATCGCCGGCCACTCCGGCCGGCTGCACCACGCCCAGCAGCTGGTCCGCTCGGACTCCGGCCTGGACGACCACGACTCCCCCAGCTCGGTGGTCACCTCGGCCTATGCCGCGCTCTTCGAGGAAGGGGACCTGCGGTCCTCGCAGCGCCAGGTCTTCGCGGCGATCAGCACCCTGCGCGACAGCGGGGTCCAGGAGCGGGACGAGGCGCTCACGCGCCTCGTCGTGCTGCTGCTGGCCATCAACCAGTACGTGGGCGACGCGGACATGTGGGAACGCTCTCACCAACTCCTGGACTCGCTGGGCGACTTGGTGTCGCCGCATGCGCGTGTCTACCAGGATGCCTGGGGCGACGTGGTACGCCGCGGCGCGGGTGTGCACGAGCGGGTGGAGAGCGCCCTCGCCCACCTGCGTGACCTGGAGCCGTGGGACATCACCCGGCTGGGGGTGGCCGCGTACCACGTGGACGTCCTGAGCCGGTACCGGCCGCTCCTGCAGCGCACCGTGGAGCGCGAGGTGGAGGCCGGGGCGGTGGCCGACGCCATGACCATGCTGAACCTGATCATGCTGGACCAGATCGCGGTCGGCGAGTGGGACGAGGCCGAGCGCACCGGACAGCGCACCCTGGACCTGACGACGCGGCTGAACCACCCGCTGTTCAGCTTCCACACGCGCGGGTACCTCGGCCTGGTGGCGGCACTGCGCGGCGAGGTGGAGCAGGCGCGGGAGCTGCAGGCGATGGTCGACACCTGGGCACGCCCGCGCGGAGTGGGCTTCCTGACCCAGATCGCCGACGCCGTCGGCACCATGGCCGCTCTCAGCGAGGGCGACTACGAGGCCGCCTATCTGAACGCGATCGGCATCACGCCCCCCGGCTCCTTCACCCCCTACGCCCACCAGGCCTCCCGCACCCTCCTCGACCTGGTCGAGGCCGCACTGGCCACCGGGCGCTCCGAACAGGCCCGCACGCACGCCCTCGCGGCCCGCGACGCCGGGCTGCCCGACATCTCCCCGCGCCTCGCGCTGCTCACCTACGGCTCGCTCGCCATGACCACCAGCGATCCGCAGGAGGCCGACGACCTCTTCCACCGTGCGCAGACCCACCCGGGCGCCGCAGCCTTCCCCTTCGAGCTGGCCCGTATCAGGCTGGCCCAGGGCACCCGGCTGCGGCACACCCAGGGGCGCAAGGCCGCACGACCGTCGCTGACCCTGGCGGCGGAGACCTTCGAGCGGCTCGGCGCAGCCGCCTGGACCGAGCGCGCCCGCGCCGAACTCAGCGCCACCAGCGCCTCCGCCCCCGCCTCGACGGCGCACCTCGCGGCGCTGACCTGGCAGGAGCGCCGGATAGCCGATCTCGCCGCCGGCGGCCTGACCAACAAGGAGATCGGCGAGCGGATGCACCTGTCGCCGCGCACCGTCAGCTCGCACCTCTACCACGCCTTCCCCAAGCTGGGTGTCACCACGCGCGCCGCGCTGCGCGACGCGCTGGGCGGGACGCCCGATCAGACCGCGTGACCAGGGGCGGCCCCGGGTGCCCACGTGTGGCTGCCTCGCGGACCGGCCGCCGGCTGTTCAGACCGTCGGGTGGCGGGCGTGGACGGCGTGTTCCTCGAGCCAGCCGAGTACGTGGTCGGCGACCGTGCGCCATCCGTTGTCGATGACCAGCGAGTGGGCGCGGTCCGCGAACTGCTTCAGGTCGGTCGCGGCGGTGGAGTCGCCGTACTGCTTGTAGACGGTGCGGGTGACCGCGTCGGGCACCAGCCGGTCCTCCTGCCCGGAGATGAGCAGGAGCGGACCGCGGCCGGTGTTGGCGACGTCCGCGGCGGCGCGCGGGCTGCGGACCCCGCCGCCGCATCCGAGGTCGGCGAGCAGGCGGCGCGGGGCGGGCACCGCATAGCGCTGGAAGAGCAGGTCGGACTCCTGAGCCGTGACGGTGTTGGCGAACATCTGGTGGAACTGCTCGCCGGACAGGGACACCAGCGGATCGGCCGCGCCGGAGCCGCCGGGGGTCCACAGCCCGGCGGGGGCGGCGGGCAGGGGGACGTCGTTGATCGGGGCGGAGGCGATGGCCACCGCCGCCCGGCCGGCGTCGGCGCCGACGAGGTGCTGCGCGATCAGTCCCCCGACGCTGTGCCCGACGATCACCGGTCGGGCGTCGAACGACCGGATGATCCGCCCGTAGTGGTCCGTCAGCGCGTCCAGGGTGACCTCCCCGAGCGCCTCGGGCGACGTGCGCGCGTCCTGTACGGCGGCGGCCTCCCCCGGCCACCCCGGCGCGAGGGCGAGGAAGCCCCGGTTGGCGAAGCGTTCCACCCACGACTCCCAGGACAGGGCGTGCAGCCACGCGCCGTGGATGAAGACGACGGGAGTACGGTTCACAGCGGGTTCCTCCGGGTAGGGGGCCGCCCGGCAGCGGGCGGGCCGGCGACTGTTCAAGGATCGTTCAGCGCCGGGCCCGGGGCGACAGTCGAATGACTGAATGTCGCCGGCCCGCGGTGTGCGCCCGCTCACCACCTCGGCGGCGGCCCCTGCGCGTCCGAGCGCGGGACACACGGCCGCCGGGCTCGTCGATCCGCCGTCAAACGACCGATTCCGCGAGGGTCACACGGCTTCGACAATGGGTGTGCCGGTGACAGACCGCGAAAGGAACCGCACACCCATGACGTTCATCAAGAGCCCACTGCGGGACAGGGACCGCGAGATCGCGGGGACCGCCCTCCAGGCGACCCTGGTCGACCTCCTCGACCTGTCCCTGGTGGCCAAGCAGGCGCACTGGAACCTGTACGGGCCGCGCTTCCGCTCCGTCCACCTCCAGCTCGACGAGGTGGTCACCGCGGCGCGCGACTACGCCGACCTGGTCGCCGAGCGCGCCGCCGCGCTGGGGGTCAGCCCGGACGGCCGGGCGGCCACCGTCGCCGCCACCAGCGGCCTGCCCGGGTTCCCGGCGGGCTGGACGCGGGACGTCGACGCCGTCGACGCCCTGGTCAGGACGTTCTCCGCCGTCGTCGAGAGGGTGCGGGAGCGCATCGAGGAGACCGGTCCCGCGGACGCCGTGACGCAGGACCTGCTGATCGGCCTGACCGCCGACCTGGAGAAGCAGAGCTGGATGTTCCAGGCCGAGAACCGGGACTGAGGAGTTCCGGCCCGGAAGGGGGGGGGGGGGGGGGGGGGGGGGGGGGGGGGGGGGGGGGGGGG
>NZ_JAZEWV010000034.1:0-72087 GCF_036353415.1 Actinacidiphila polyblastidii | reverse complement strand
GGCGGCCCCCCGGGGGCCCGCCGGGGCCCGCGGGTCGCCTCCGTGCGGGGGTCAGGCGCTGCGCGCCGTCTGGCCGGGCTTGGGCGTGCGGCGGTGCGGCGGCCAGATCTCCGCGGGCGTGGGGGTCTTGCGGCCGGGGTCCTGCGGCTCCGCGGGGTCCTGCGGCTCCGCGGGGTCCTGCGGCTCGGGCCGCCCGCCCGGTTTCGGCTTCGCGCCGGGCGCGGGCGCCGGGGCCGGCGCCGGCTTGTCGGCGAGCACCGGAAGGGTGAGCAGTCGGCGCGGCGCGGGCATGTGGGCCTCCAGTCGCTGTCGTACGTCGTTCTCCGCGAGGGTCTCGCAGCGGTGCAACAGGGCGGTGCGGCGCAGGTGCTCGGGCGTGCCGCTCGGCTGTGCGCGCAGCCGGCGCAGCGCCGCCAGGTCGTCGGGACCGGGGACGTGCCCCATGTCGAGCGCCGTGTCGAGCCGTTCCAGGTAGCCGGCCGCGCCGCCGGGCAGCGCTTCGCGGTAGCGGCGCAGTTCGGCCAGCAGGAAGCCGCGCATCCTGTCCGACTCCTGTGCGGCGTCGTCGACGGCCTGCGCGAGCCGCAGGTAGTCCTGGACGTGTTCCGCGGGGCGGGGCACGAACGCGGGCGCGAGGCCGCCGCGGCTGGGGTGCAGCACCTCGGCCAGTGCGCGCCGCAGCACGCGCAGCTCCTCCGCGCTGAACGCCATTCCGCCTCGGGTTCCGTGGGGCGTGGGCATGAAGGGACTTTAAGTGCTAAGAGGACAAACTTCGCGCAATACGGTATACGCGGTGCGTCGCCCCTGGCTCCCTCGCCCGGCGCGCGTCGCCCGCGGCCGGTGCGGGTCCTCCCCCGCCGCCCGGCCGCGGTGCGCGGCCGCTCAGCCGCGCCTGCGCACCGCCACGACGACCCCCGCCCCGGCGAGCAGCGCCGCCGCGGCGAGCCCCGCGGCCATCGGGGCCGCGTCCGCTCCGGTGGCCGCCAGACCGCCGCCGCCGGTCGAGGCGCTGCCCCCGGTCGAAGCGCCGCCGCTGGACGCGGAACCGCCGGACGCCGAGCCCGTGCCGCCTGAGCCCGTACCGCCTGACGCCGCGCCGCCGGACGCGGAGCCGCCCGCCGAGGCGCCGCCCCCCGAGGCGCCGCCGGAGGCCGCGCCGCCGGAGGTGGAGCCGCCTGAAACGGCCCCGGTGACCCGCACGGTGATCGGCGCGACGTCGTTCGCGTGGCGGGTGTCGCGGCTGGGCACTCCGGTCGGCTGGACGACCCGCACCTGGCCCTTCGCCCCGGCCACCGCCCGGTCGACGCGGATCTGGAAGCGGTAGACGTAGCTCTCGCCGACCCCCAGCGCGTCGTGCAGGTCGCAGTGGTAGGCCGGCGCGTTCCTGCGGGGCGAGCACATCCACTCGTGCTCCTCGCCGTCGTCGTCCGCGGAGAAGACCGACAGGACGGTCAGCCCCTGGGGCATGGTGACGTCGAAGCCGCCGCCGGGGTTGGCGTTGATCCGCTCGTAGCCGCCGGGGCCTGCGTTGCGCACGCCGAACGGGACCATGACCACGTCTCCCGGCTTGCCGCTGACGGTCCCGCCGATCGCCTGGAAGTCGGCGTGCTGGGTGGAGCCGACGCCGAGGGTGCCGGTGTTCCGGGTGAGCCCGGCCAGGCCCACCGGGGTGAGGCCGAGCGCCGGGCCGGTGCCCGTCTCGGGGTAGCGGGGGCCCGGCCCGGGGCCCGGGTCCAGCAGGTCGACCGTGGACTGCGTGTCGCGGGGGAACACCAGGTACGACACGACGCCCTCCATCAGCGACCGCGAGGTGCGGAAGGAGATCGGCGCGGAGGGCGCGTAGGCGGTGCCCGGCGCGATCTCCTGGTCGAATCCGCACCAGTAGGACGCGCTGCCGCTCGTGGCGTAGTGGCAGTTGCCGTACCGGGGGCCGGTCAGGTCCATCGGGCCCGAGGTGAAGAAGAGCACCTGGAAGCCGCCGCTGGTGGTGACCTCGCCGCTGTTGCCGAAGGACGGCGTGAAGGACACGTCGCTGCCCGGCGGCAGCCCGTCGCGCTGCGGGTACGCCTGCGTCACCAGGTGCGGGCGGCCGATGACCGCGTGCATCACCCGGGTGGCCGACGGCGCGTCGGAGGCGGTCACCTTCAGCCCGATGTCGGCGGCGAAGCCGACCGGCGCGGAGGGCAGCGGGGTGAGGGTGAACGGCGCGGTCACGCTCTGGATGCCGTACAGCGTGCCGCGGTCGCAGGTGACGACCATGCCGCCGGCGCCGCCCGCGGTGCAGCCGTAGTCGAGATCGCCGACGGTGACTTTGCCGGCCAGCGCCGAGAGGTCGATGGTGACCTCGACGTGGTGGGCGGGGTTGCCGCTGCCGCCGTGGGGACCGTCGTCGTCGGCCGCGACGAACGCGAACTGGAAGCGGCTGTCGCCGTCGGGCGCGCTGTGCGCGGTCGGAATGTAGTACCGGTCCGCCGCTCTGAACGTGAAGGTGAGGCCGGCCGCGTGCGCGGGTCCCGCGCCGGCGAGCACCGCCGTCCCCGCCGCCAGCCCGGCGGCCGCCGCCACCGCCCCGACCCTCCTGAGGAGGCGGGCCGTCCCGCCCCCCGCCGTGCCGCCGCGTCGTCTCCACAGCTCCATCGGAGCCCTCCGTTCCCCCGTGCGAGGTGGTGCCTGGTGGTACGTGGTGGTGCCGCCGCGCCGTCACGGCGCCGCGGCACCGGGGCCGTCACGCCGCGCCGCTCCTGCGGCGGCGGACGGCGACGAGGACGGTGCCTGCGGCGAGGATCAGCGCCGAGGCGCCCACGATCAGCGGCACGTCGATCGGGCCGGTCGCGGCGAGGTTCCCGGTGCCGCCGTCCGCGCCGCCCGCGGACGCCGCGGCGGACGCGCCGCCGCCGCTGCCCCCGGACGTGCCGCCGGCGCCGCTCGTGCCGCTCGTGCCGCCGGTCGCGGAGCCGCCGGACGACGAGGCGCCGCCCGCGCCGGAGTGGCCGCCCGCGCCGGACCCGCCCGCCGCGGCGCCCCCGCCGGCGCCGCCGGTGATGTCGGTGATGTCGGTCGTGACGACGGCGGTGTTGTTCGCCTGGTCGGGGTCAACGGTGGTGTCGGTCGGCGTGAAGAGGGTGCCCGTCGCCCCCGGGACCCGCTTGTCGAGGTGCACCAGGACGTACGCCCCGAACGGCTCGGAGCCGAACGGGCATGTGGCGGTGCGGCCGCCGGACGCCGGGGCGCAGTACACCTCCTCGCCCTGGTAGACGTCGCTCGCGTCCAGCGCGCGCACGCCCGCGGGAAGGGTCAGCCGCTGCGGCGGCTTGACCCAGTCGTCGCCGGCGTGCTTGTCGTTGACCGGTTCGGGCACCTTGAACCGCAGCGTCTGGCCGACCGTGCCCTTGATTTCGAAGCCGACCGCCGCGTAGTCCACGTGGAGGCCGCCGACCGGCACGAAGTGCTCCGAGCTGGAGGCCGCGTCGAGCAGCGAGCCGCCGTCGATCGCGCTGAGCCCGAGCTGCCCGCCGGTGCCGTGCGCGGCGCCGGCGCCGAGGCCGCCGTACTCCGGGGCGTTCCCGGTCGGCCAGACCGCGTAGCCGACGTCGAAGCCGAGCAGCGCGGCGGAGCCGTCGAAGGAGAAGGCGCCGTCGGTGCGGAACGCCGCCCCGGGCGGCAGGCGCACGTCGAAGTCGCACTCGGCGGTCGTGGGCCGGCTCAGGGAGTTGTAGCGGCAGTTGCGGTAGGTGCCGGCCATCGGGACCTGCGACGTGACGTGGAGGGTGACGCCCTGGGTGACGGCGACGTCGCCGTGGTTGCCGAACTCCGGGGTCACCGCGGCCGTCTGCGAGGTCATCTGGGTGGTGCCGCCGCGCGCGGTGGCCAGCCGCGGCCGGCCGATCACGACCTGCGTGCTGCGGGTCTCGGTCGGCGCGTTGTCCGCGGTGACGGTCAGCATGATCGAGCCGGCCGCGCCGACCGGCGTGCCCGCGGTCGCGGTGAGCGTCAGCGGGGCCAGGTCGGTGCGCTGGTAGAAGTCCCCGAGCGGGCAGGTCACCACGAGGTCCTGCCGGGTGCAGCCGCTGTCGTGCAGGCCCACGTCCACCGCGCCCCGCAGCGAGGAGAGGTCGAGGACCGCGGTGACGTTCTTCAGGTCGGTCTCGTCCCCCGAGCCGTCCGCGCTGCCCGTGGCGAGGGCGACGGAGTACGGCGGGACGTAGGCCGTGTCGCCGTGCACCGGCACGAAGTACGACTGCGGCAGGTCCATCACCGCGATCGACAGCTGGTCGGCCGCGCCCGCCGGCGACGCCGCCGCGCCCAGCCCGAGCACCGTCAGCGCCGCCGCGGCGAGCCACGCGGAGACCGTCCCGGAGGCCCCCGCCCGGTACCGCCCACTCCTCGACCGCATCACCGCGGCCACCCCCCTCGTCCGTTCCTGTGACTGACAAGACACGGCGGTGGCGGGTTTGGTTGTACGGCCCGCAGGGCAGTTGGCGCCGGTTGCGGGAGGGTCAGGCGGTCACGTGGTGGAGACGTTCCGCTCGTAGACCAGCCGCAGGCCGATGAGGGTCAGCCACGGCTCGTGCTCGTCGATGATGGACGCCTCGCCGAGGACCAGCGGCGCCAGGCCGCCGGTGGCGATGACGGTGACGTCGTCCGGGTCGTCGGCCAGTTCGCGGGCCATCCGCTCGGCGATGCCGTCGGCCTGCCCGGCGAAGCCGTACAGGATGCCGGACTGCATGGCCTCGATGGTGTTCTTGCCGATGACGCTGCGCGGCCGGGCCAGTTCGATCTTCCGCAGCTGCGCGCCGCGCACGCCGAGGGCGTCCACCGAGATCTCGATGCCCGGTGCGATGGCGCCGCCCACGTACTCGCCGCGGGCCGACACCGCGTCGAAGGTCGTCGCGGTGCCGAAGTCGACGACGATGCACGGGCCGCCGTACAGGTGCACCGCGGCCAGCGAGTTGATGATCCGGTCGGAGCCGACCTCCTTCGGGTGGTCGACCAGGATCGGCACGCCGGTCTTGATGCCGGGCTCGACGAGGATCGACGGGACGTCGCCGTAGTAGCGGCGGGTCACCTCGCGCAGCTCGTGCAGCACCGACGGCACCGTCGAGCAGATCGCGATGCCGTCGATGCCGTCGCCGAGGTCGCCCAGCAGCGGGTGCATGCCCATCAGTCCCTGCAGCAGCACCGCCAGCTCGTCGGCGGTGCGCCGGGAGTCGGTGGAGATCCGCCAGTGCTCGACGATCTCCTCGCCGTCGAACAGGCCCAGAACGGTGTGCGTGTTGCCGACGTCGATGGTGAGCAGCATCCGCCTCTACGCTTCCGCTCGCAGGTCGAGGCCGATGTCGAGGATCGGGGAGGAGTGCGTGAGGGCGCCCACCGCGAGGAAGTTGACGCCGGTCTCGGCGTAGGCGCGCGCGGTCTCCAGGGTCAGCCGGCCCGAGGACTCGAGGAACGCCTGGCCGCCGACGACCGCCACCGCCTCGGCGGTCTCGGCGGGGGTGAAGTTGTCCAGCAGGATCAGGTCGGCGCCGGCGTCCAGCACCTCCCGCACCTGGTGCAGGGTGTCCACCTCCACCTCGATGGCCAGCCCCGGGAACTCCTCGCGGACCAGCTTGAACGCCTGGGCGACGCCGCCGGCCGCGATCACGTGGTTGTCCTTGACCAGCGCCGCGTCCGACAGCGACATCCGGTGGTTGACGCCGCCGCCGCAGCGCACCGCGTACTTCTCCAGCGCGCGCAGGCCGGGGGTGGTCTTGCGGGTGTCGCGGACCTGCGCGCGGGTGCCCTCCAGGACGTCCGCCCAGGCGCGGGTCGCGGTGGCGATGCCGGACAGCCGGCAGAGCAGGTTCAGCGCGCTGCGCTCGGCTGTCAGCAGGTCGCGGGTACGGGCGCGTACCGTCAGCAGCCTCTGCCCCGCGGCCACCCGGTCGCCGTCCTCGACGTGCCGCTCGACCTCGAACTCGTCGGTGCAGACCACGGACAGCACCGCCTCGGCGATGTGCAGGCCGGCGACCGTGCCGGCCTCGCGGGCGGTGAAGTCGCCGACCGCGCGGGCGTCCTCGGGCACCGTCGCGACCGTGGTGACGTCCACGCCCTGGTCGAGGTCCTCCTCGATCGCCAGGTGCGCGACGTCCTCGACGTGGACGGGGTCCAGGCCGGCGTCGGCCAGCAGCTCGGCGAGGCCCGGGTCGAGACCGCACTCCAGCGGGTCGAGGTACTCCTCCTCGTCGCCGCAGGCACAGCCGTCGCCGCAGCCGCCGGCGGCGGACAGCTCGGCGGGCGGGCCGATCGTCGGCAGGGGCAGGGAGATGGGCTGGGGACGGTCCGGGGTGGTCACGAAAGCTCCTTCGAAACTGCTGCGCTGTGGTGCGTGCGGTGATGCCTGACGTCGTCGGCCGCGGCGTCGGCCCCGGGCGCGGCCGCCCTATCATCCCCGATCCCGGCGGGGCGTGTGAGGGGGAACCCCGGCCCTTCGGTGGTCCGCAGGTCCAGCGTCCGGTACGGGGTGAGCCGGACCACCAGGTGCCGCCGCCAGCCGTCGTCGTCGCGGTCCGGACGGTCCTCGCGCCAGTGGCAGCCGCGGGTCTCCTCGCGCCGCCGCGCGGCGGCCACCAGCACCCGGGCGACCAGGCCCAGGTTCGTCGCCTCCCACGTCTCCACGCAGGGCTCCGCGGTCTTGCCGTCCCGGTCGTACGCCTCGACCGCCGCGGTGTGCAGCCGCTCCAGAGCCCCGGCGGCGACCGCCAGGCTCTCGGCGCTGCGCAGCACCCCGGCGCCGGCGCTCATGATCCGCTGCACCTCGAAGCGGGCCTCGGAGGCCAGCAGCGGGCTGCCCGCCGGGGCGGGGACGACGGGCGCGCCGGGCGCGGCCGCGGGGTCGGCGCGGAAGGAGTCCAGCACCGCCAGCACGTCCACGGCGATCCGCTCGGCGAAGACCAGGCCCTCCAGCAGCGAGTTGGACGCCAGCCGGTTCGCGCCGTGCACGCCGGTGCAGGCGACCTCGCCGCACGCGTACAGCCCGGCGACGGTGGTACGGCCGTGCAGGTCGGTGCGGACCCCGCCGGAGGCGTAGTGCGCGGCGGGCGCGACCGGGATCGGCTGCGTCACCGGGTCGATGCCGTGGGCGCGGCAGGCGGCCAGGATCGTCGGGAAGCGCTGCTCCCACATGGCCGCGCCGAAGTGCCGCGCGTCCAGGTACATGTGCTCGGCGCCGGTCTCCTGCATCCGGCGCATGATGCCCTTGGCCACGATGTCGCGCGGGGCCAGCTCGGCCAGCTCGTGCTGCCCGGCCATGAACCGCACGCCGTCGGCGTCCACCAGGTGCGCGCCCTCGCCGCGTACCGCCTCCGAGACCAGCGGCTGCTGGCCTTCGGCGTCCGGGCCGAGCCACAGCACCGTCGGGTGGAACTGCACGAACTCCAGGTCGCTGACCTCGGCCCCGGCGCGCAGCGCCAGCGCCACGCCGTCGCCGGTGGACACCGCGGGGTTGGTGGTCGCGGAGAACACCTGGCCCATGCCGCCGGTGGCCAGCACCACGGCCCTGGCGCGCACCGCGCCGACCCCGTCGCGGGCGCCGGCGCCCATCACGTGCAGGGTGACGCCCGCGGTACGGCCGGCGTCGTCCGTCAGCAGGTCGAGCACCAGGGCGTTCTCGACGAACTCGATGTTCGCCTCGCGGACCGCCTGGATCAGCGCGCGGGAGATCTCCGCGCCGGTCGCGTCGCCGCCGGCGTGGGCGATACGGCGGCGGTGGTGGCCGCCCTCGCGGGTGAGCAGGATGGCGCCGCTGCCGGCGTCGGTGTCGAAGCGGGCGCCGGTCGCGATCAGCCGGCGCACCGCGCCGGGGCCCTCGGTGACCAGCGTCCGCACCGCGTCCTCGGCGCACAGTCCGGCGCCGGCGACCAGCGTGTCGTCGAGGTGCTGGGCCGGGGTGTCGCCCTCGCCGAGTGCGGCGGCTATGCCGCCCTGCGCCCAGCGGGTCGACCCGTCGTCCAGGTGGGCCTTGGTCACGACGGTGACCTTCGCGCCGGCCGCCGCGCAGCGCAGCGCCACGGTCAGCCCGGCGACGCCGGAGCCGACCACGACGACGTCCGCGTCGGTGACCCAGCCGGGCGCCGCCGCGAACAGGCGTATGCCGGTGCCGGCGGGGATGTCGTGGTTGCCGATGGCCGTCATTCGGGGGCTCCGAACTCCAGGGGGATGTTGTCGATCAGGCGGGTGCCGCCCACTTTCGCGGCGACCGCGAGCACCGCGGGCCCGGTGTGTGCCGGGCCGGCCTCGGTGAAGTCCGCGGGGTCGATGAGCGCGACGTAGTCCAGCGCCACCGGCGGTTCCGTCACCGCGGCGTGGTCGAGCACCGCGCGCGCCGCTCCGACGGCGGCCTGCGGGCCGCGCGCGGCGGCCTCCCGGCCGGCGGCCAGGGCGCGCGACAGCGCGCGGGCGCTGACCCGGGCGGCGTCGTCGAGGTACCGGTTGCGGCTGGACAGCGCGACGCCGTCGCCCTCCCGTACGGTCGGCACGCCGACGATCTCCACGGGGAAGTCCAGGTCGCGGACCATCCGGCGGATCAGCGCGAGCTGCTGCGCGTCCTTCTCGCCGAAGAACGCCACCCGCGGCCGGGTCAGGTGCAGCATCTTGGCGACGACGGTGAGCATGCCGTCGAAGTGGCCGGGGCGGGACGCGCCCTCGAACCGCTCGCCCATCGGGCCGGCCGAGATCCGCACCTGCGGCCGGCCGCCGGGGTAGACCTCGGTCACGTCCGGCGCGAACACCACGTCCGCGCCGGCCTCTTCCGCGAGCTTCACGTCCGCGTCCAGGGTGCGCGGATAGCGGTCCAGGTCCTCGGCCGGGCCGAACTGGAGCGGGTTCACGAAGACCGTCACGGTGACCTGCCCGTCCCCGGCCCTGGCGCGGGCGACGCGGATCAGCTCGGCGTGGCCTTCGTGGAGGGCGCCCATCGTCATGACCACGGCAGCTGCCGGGGGCAGGTCGCGGGCGTGGCGCACGGTCGCGGTCATCGGGTCCCCTCGTCGGCGAGGGCGCCGAGCAGCGCCTCCGCGTACTCCGCCTTCAGCATGCCGTTGGCCAGCGCACGGTCCGCGGTGGCGCGGGCCATCGCCACGTACGGGGCGACGGTCCCCGGGGCGTGCGCGCGCAACTGGGCCAGGTGCGCGGCCACCGTGCCGGCGTCGCCGCGGGCGACCGGGCCGGTCAGGGCGGCGTCGCCGGAGCGCAGCGCGTTGTCCAGCGCGGCGCCCAGCAGCGGGCCGAGCATCCGGCCCGGCTCCGCGACGCCCGCCGCCGTCAGGACGTCCATCGCCTGCGCGACCAGCGTGACCAGGTGGTTGGCGCCGATCGCCAGGCCCGCGTGGTAGAGCGGGCGGGCCTCCTCCGCGACCCACTCCGGCTCCCCGCCCATCTCGATGACCAGGGCCTCCGCCGCCATCCGCAGCTCCTCCGGCGCGGTCACCCCGAAGGTGCAGCCGGCCAGCCGCTCCACGTCCACGGCGGTGCCGGTGAAGGTCATCACCGGGTGCAGCGCCAGCGGCAGCGCGCCGGCGCGCAGCGCCGGGTCGAGCACGGAGGCGCCGAAGCGGCCCGAGGTGTGCACCAGGAGCTGGCCGGGGCGGACCGCGCCGGTCTCCGCGAGACCCTTCACCAGGTCGGGCAGCGCGTCGTCGGGAACGGTCAGCAGGACCAGGTCCGCGGACTCCAGCACGGCGCGCGGCTCGACCAGCGGCACGCCCGGCAGCAGGGCCTCGGCGCGCCGGCGCGAGGCGTCGGAGACGCCGGAGGCGGCGACGGGGTGGTGGCCCGCCCTGCCGAGCGCGGCGGTGAGCGCCGCGCCCACGCGCCCTGCGCCCACGACCCCCACGGCCAGCCTTGCCGGCCTGTCCTCCACGACCACTGTGCCTCCCGGGCTCGGGCCTTCTCGTCAATCCTACGCGAAGGCGCTGGGCGCTGAGCCTGTGAGGACACGTGACCCGGCCCACGTGCTTTCCCCGGCCCGCCCGTCCGTGGTGGGCCCCGCCCCTCCCCGGACCTTCCCCCGGTGGTGGGTTGCTCGCGCAGTTCCCCGCGCCCCCGAAAGGCCCGCACGCGGCGGGGCGGCCGCGCCCGCTCCCGGACCTCCCCTTCGCGCGTCCCGGCGGGTGGCGCCTCTGGAGTGGGCGCCCTCCGCCTGCGGGGCGAGCCCCGAAGGGGCGCGGGGAACTGCGCGACCAGCCACCCACCCGGGGGAAGGTCCGGGGACGGGCGCGGGTGGCGCGGACGGGCGGGGGCGCGGGAACCCCAAGGGCGGGGGGACCGGCGTCCACCTTGGGGCGTAGGGGAGATCGCTCTGGGGTCTGACCCCGGCACGGGTTCCCGTGCCTACGCTGGGTTATGTGCAGCGCGTCTACGAACTCCTCCGCCGACACCCGACGTGGGTCGACAGCTTCTGGGCCGTCGTCCTGCTCATGGGATGCGCTGCCTGGATCCTGATCGACCAGTCCGTCTCGCTCGCCGTGAAGATCATCGCGGTGCCGCTGAGCTGCGCGCTCGCCGCCGTCGTGGCCCTGCGCCGCCGCGCGCCCGAGCGCATGCTCGTGGTGGCGGTGGCGGCCGGCCTGGCGCAGCTGGCCTTCAACGTGCGGACGAACCCGGGCGACGCCGCGTTCCTGGTCATCATCTACACCTGCGCCAGCAACGGCGCGCGCTGGTCCTCGCGGCTCGCGCTGACCGCGGGTCTGGCCGCCGCGCCGCTGTCGATGCTGCGCTGGCCGCCGAACGACGAGTACGACACGATCTGGACGACCCTGCTGCAGACGTTCTTCCTGACGGTGATCTTCGCGCTGTCGTGGGTGGTCGGCGACCGGCTGCGCACCCGGCGGGCGTACTACGCGGAGCTGGAGGAGCGGGCCACCCGGCTGCACCGGGAGCGCGAGGCGCAGTCGAAGGCCGCGGTGGCCGCCGAGCGCGCCCGTATCGCCCGCGAGCTGCACGACGTGGTGGCGCACAACGTCTCGGTGATGGTCGTGCAGGCCGACGGCGCCGCCTACGTGCTGGACGCCACGCCGGACCAGGCCAAGCAGGCGCTGGCGACGATCTCGGCGACGGGCCGCCAGGCGCTGGCCGAGATGCGCCGGCTGCTGGGGCTGCTGCGGGCCGGGGACGACGCGGGCGGCGAGTACGTGCCGCAGCCCGGTGTGGACCAGCTCGCCGATCTGATCGACCAGGTGCGCGGCGCGGGCCTGCCGGTGCGGTTCGAGGTGGCGGGCGACGCGCGGCCGCTGTCCAGCGGCGTCGAGCTGACCGCGTACCGGATCGTGCAGGAGGCGCTGACCAACGTGCGCAAGCACGGCGGCGACGGGGCGAGCGCGAGCGTCCTGCTGGGCTTCGGCGACGCCGCGCTCGACCTGCTGATCGAGGACGACGGGCGCGGCGCGCGCCGCGAGCAGTACGCGCAGGGCGGCCAGGACGGCCTCGGCCAGGGCCTGATCGGCATGCGCGAACGGATCGGCATGATCGGCGGCACCCTGGACGCGGGCCCCCGACCCGGCGGCGGCTTCCGGATCAGCGCGGTGCTGCCCCTGAAGACCGGCCGCTGAAGACCGCCCACCGCAGACCGGCCACCCCACACCGCCCCCGAGGAAAGGACCTCCCATGGCGATCCGCGTCATGCTCGTCGACGACCAGGTGCTGCTGCGCACCGGCTTCCGGATGGTGCTGGCCGCCCAGCCGGACATGGAGGTGGTCGCGGAGGCGGGGGACGGCGCGGAGGCGCTGGAGGTGCTGCGCGGCACCCGGGTGGACGTGGTGCTGATGGACGTCCGCATGCCGCGCCTGGACGGCGTGGAGGCCACCCGCAGGATCTGCGGCGACCGCACCGCGGACGACGGCGGCCCCCGGGTGCTCATCCTGACCACCTTCGACCTGGACGAGTACGCCTTCGCCGCGCTCAAGGCGGGCGCCAGCGGCTTCATGCTCAAGGACGTGCCGCCGGACGAGCTGCTGACCGCGATCCGCGCCGTGCACAGCGGCGACGCGGTGGTGGCGCCGAGCACCACCCGGCGGCTGCTGGACCGCTTCACCCCGATGCTGCCGGGCGGCGGCGGCGAGCAGCAGCACAAGGCCAAGGAGATCGCCCGGCTCACCGAACGCGAGCGCGAGGTGCTGCTGCTGGTCGCTCAGGGCCTGTCCAACGGGGAGATCGCCCGGCAGCTGGTGCTGTCGGAGGCCACCGTGAAGACCCACGTCGGCCGCATCCTGACGAAGCTCGAACTGCGCGACCGCGTGCAGGCCGTCGTCCTCGCGTACGAATCCGGTCTGGTACGGGCCGGCGGGGGGAATTTCTGAGCGGTGCGCCGCGTCCTGGGGTATGAACGGACAGAACGTCAGGGGGAGTACGGCATGCGCGCGATCGTCTTCGAAGAACTGGGCGGCCCCGAGGTACTGCGGGTCGTCGACCTCCCGGAGCCACGGCCGGGACCCGGCGAGGTGTCCGTCGACGTGGCCTGGGTCGGCGTCAACTTCGCCGACATCCTGGCCCGTTCGACCGGCTACCGGGTGGAGGGGCTGCCCTTCCACCTCGGCCTGGAGGTGTCGGGCCGGGTCCGCGAGGTCGGCGCGGACGTCACCGGGTTCGCGCCCGGCGACGAGGTCGCCGCGTTCATGGACGGCGGCGGGTACGCCGAGGTCGCCGTGTCGCCCGCGGCCACCGTCTTCCGCATACCCGAGGGTGTCGGCCTGCGCGCCGGCGCGACGCTGCCCAGCGTGCTGCCCACCGCTTACGCGCTGCTGCACGAGGTCGGGCGGCTGCGCGAGGGCGACACCGTCCTGGTGCAGGGCGCGGCCGGCGGCGTCGGCACCGTGGCGGGCCAGCTGGCCCGGATGGGCGGCGCGTCGGCGGTGTACGGCGTGGTCTCCCGCCTCGACAAGGCCGAGCACGCCCTGAAGTCCGGTTACGACCAGGTCTTCGCCACCGCCACCTTCGACACGGACGTGCTGGCGGCGACCGGCGGGCGGGGCGTGGACATCGCGCTCGACCCGGTCGGCGGCGAGACCTTCCGCCGCACCCTCGCGGTCCTCGCCCGCTTCGGGCGGCTGGCGTCCTTCGGCAACTCCGGCTCCTCCGAGCCCTGGACGATCGGGCCGGCGGAGACCTATCCGCTGGCGAAGTCGGTCGCCGGGTTCTCGATCCTCGGCATGGCGGCCGCCGACCCCCAGCGGCTGCGCGAGATCGCCGAGAAGGCGTTCCGCACGGTCACCGAGGGCGGCGTGGAGCTGCCGGTGAGCGCCGAGTTCGCGCTGGAGGACGCGGCGCAGGCACACCGCCTGGTGGAGTCGCGCACCAGCACGGGGAAGCTCCTGCTGCGGGTCTGAGCGCCCGGCGCGCCCCTTCCGGCCGGCGGGCGCAACCCCCGCCCGGCCCCTCGCTCAGACCCGCCCGGCCCCGGCTCGGCGCCGCGCTCAGCGCGCGTCCTGCGCGCCGCCGGGCGGCTGCTCGGCGAGGACCTCCGCGACGTGCCGGGCGAAGTGCCCGGCCGCCTCGCGGACGTCCGCGGGCGTCCACTCCAGCGCGCTCGCGGCGATCGTCACCTCGATCATCGACAGCCCCGGCAGCCCCGGCTCGGAGAACGGCGCACGGCCGAAGAGGCTGACGCCGCTCTGCTCGGCCTGGCGCACCGCGGCCTCGTCCAGCACCGCCGCGGGATAGGGCAGCCACAGCTGGAACTGGTGGGTGTGCGGCCGCTCCGGATGGACCCGCGGCCACTCCAGGCCCGCGTCGGCGAGGCCCTCGCGCAGCGCGGCGGCGAGCGGCCCCGCGCACTCCACGTACGAGGCCAGGCGCGGCAGTTCGGTGCGCAGTCCGACCAGCGCGGCCAGCGCCGCGGGGAACTGCTGGAAGAGCATCCCGCCGTAGCGGTGCCGCCAGGCGCCGGCCTCGGCGATCATGTCGGCGGAGCCGGCCAGCGCCGCGCCGTACAGGCCGCCGAGTGACTTGTAGAAGCTGACGTAGACGCTGTCGGCGAGCGCGGCGATCTCCGGCAGCGGCCGGCCGAAGTGCGGGGTGCACTCCCAGAGCCGGGCGCCGTCGAAGTGCACCACGGCGTCGCGCTCGCGGGCTGCGGCGACCGTGGCGGTCAGCTCCGCCCAGCTCGGCAGCACGTATCCGGCGTCCCTGAGCGGCAGTTCGAGCATCAGCGTGCCGAACGGCTCGTCGAGCTCGCGGACCTCGTCGGCGGACGGCAGCCGGGGCTCGGTCGTCGGGTGCACGGTGCGCAGCCCGGTGAGCGAGGTCAGCGCGCCGCGCTCGTGCACCTCGGGGTGGGCGAGCGGGTGCAGGGCCACCGTGCCGATGCCGGTGCGGCCCGCCCAGACCCGCAGGGCGACCTGCTGCGCCATGGTGCCGGTCGGGAAGAACGCGGCGTCCTCGGTCCCCAGCAGCTCGGCCGTGGTGCGTTCCAGCGCGCGGACGGCGCCGGTCCCGTACTGGTCGGGGTGGTCGTCCAGGTCGTACACCGCGGCGCCGTCCGCGGCCAGGCGGGCGAGCGTCTCGCGCATCGGCGGCCGGAGGGCGCCGCTCAGCACCCGCTCGCTGGCGGCCGCCGCGGCGTTCCGCCGCTGCCTCGTCCGCTCGACCGCGTCGGGCTGAGCGCCGTACGTCGCCATCCGTGTTCCCTCTCCCTCGCCGGCCCGTCCCTTCCCGCATCCTGCCGCACGTCCGGCGGGGCGTCACGCGCGTATCCGGGCGGGCGCGCCCCGGGCTCGGGCGGCGGGGGCGGCCGGGGGGTCAGCCGGCGCGGCGGTGGTTGGGGCGGGTGGAGCGGCTGCGCTTCTCCACATACATGCGCTGGTCCGCGCAGTGCAGGACCTCTTCCGCGGTCATCCCGCAGCCGGCCCAGCCGATGCCGAAGCTGGCGCCGACCCGCACCGCGCGGCCGTCGACGCGGATCGGCGGGATGATCGCGTTGCGCAGCCGGACCGCGAGGTCGCTGGCGTCGGCCGGCGCGAGGCCGTCGGCGAGGACGACGAACTCGTCGCCGCCGAGCCGGGCGACCGTGTCGCCGTCGCGCACCGCCCCGGTGAGCCGCCGCGCCACCTCGATCAGCACGGCGTCGCCGGTGTGGTGGCCGAACCTGTCGTTGATGGACTTGAAGCCGTCGAGGTCGCAGAAGAGCACCGCGAGGCCCTTGCCGGGCGAGTCGTCGGTCTCGTCCGGCGCGACGGTGTGGGTGTGCGAGTCGAGCGCGCCGAGCGGTGCGGCGAGTTCGTCGGGCCCGTAGCCGTAGCTGAAGGCGAACTCGTCCAGGCCGGCGGTCTCCTCGGCGAGCGCGGCCGCGTCCTTGTCCTGCGGCCGGTTGCACAGCCGCGAGGAGAGCCGGGCGCGCAGCTCCGCGCTGTTGGGCAGGCCGGTCAGCGAGTCGTGGCTGGCCCGGTGGGCGAGCTGCAGTTCGCGGCTCTTGCGCTCCTCGATGTCCTCGACGTGGGTGAGCAGGAACCGCGGGCCGTCGGCGGTGTCGGCGACCACCGAGTTGCGCAGCGACACCCACAGGTAGGTGCCGTCGCGGCGGGCCAGCCGCAGTTCGGCGCGGCCGCCCTCGGCGGAGGTGCGCAGCAGCAGCCCGACGTCCTCGGGGTGCACCAGGTCGGAGAAGGAGTAGCGGCGCATCGTGGAGGCGGAGCGGCCGAGCAGCCGGCACAGCGCGTCGTTGGCGCGCAGCAGCTTGCCGTGCTGGTCGCCGCCCATCTCGGCGATGGCCATGCCGCTGGGCGCGTACTCGAACGCCTGCCGGAAGCTCTCCTCGCTGGCCCGCAGCGCCTGCTGGTCGCGCTCCAGGCGGACCAGCGCGCGCTGCATGTTGGCGCGCAGCCGGGCGTTGCTGATCGCGATGCCCGCCTGGAAGGCGTACATCTGGAGGGCCTCGCAGCCCCACGGGCCCGGGTGGCGGCCGCTGGTGGGCCGGTCGACGGAGATCACGCCGATCAGCTCGCTGCCGACGGACTGCGAGGCGTGCATCGGCGCGTAGAGCCGGTCGCCGGGGTGCCATTCGTCGGGGAACCGGGGCAGCGGGCCCTCGGTGTGCCACTGCGGCACGTCGTCGTCGATCAGCACCCAGCCCTCGGTGTGCGGGATGAACCGCAGGCTGCCCCAGCGCTCGCCCATGGTCAGCCGGCGTTCCCAGGACGCGCGGGAGCCGACCCGGCCGGCCAGCAGCGCCTCGCCGGCCGCGCTGCCCGCGAAGGCGGCGACCACGAGGTCGCCGTCGGGGCGCACCAGGTTCACCGCGGCCAGCTCGTAGTTCAGGCCGCGCACCACCCCGTCCGCGACGGCCTGCAGCGTGTCGGCGAGGCTGCGCGCGGTGTTGAGGTCCGCCACGACCTGGTGCAGCTGACGCAAGGTCGCGAGACGGACATACGGCTCCGACTCGGTGTCCATGGCCCTCTCCACGCCCTCGACTGCTGGCTCCCCGTGCGTTGGATCAGATGCTTTCGTAATTCACACTCTTCCAATTACACGCCACTGAATCACAGGGTGCTGCGCGATCGGTACACAGGGTCAACAATTCCCGGTCCTTGTGACTCAAGTCACACCATCAGGTGAGCAGTTGAGCACAGCCCGTGGTCCTTTCGGCCTAGGACCCTGCGCTGCGTGGTTGCGACCCGGGCCCGATGCCCGGGTTCCCACCGCCCCGTACCGTGGAAGCGTGCTTCAGACTCCGCCGGGACGGCATCCTGGGACCATCATGCGCCAGACCGTCAACACCGATGACTTCCGCGCCGCCATGACCCGCCTCTCCGCCGGCGTGGTCCTCGTCACCGCGCACGACCCCGACGACGGCCCGCGCGGCGAGGACGTGGGCATGACCGCCACGGCCTTCATGTCCGTGTCCCTGGAGCCGCCGCTGGTGCTGGCGAGCGTCCGGGTGGGCTCGCGGATGGACGAGCTGCTGGAGCGCCAGCCGCGCTGGGCGGTCTCCGTGCTCAGCGAGAGCCAGCGGCACATCGCCGGGCGGTTCGCGATGCGCGGCCGGATCAGCGACCGGCTGCTGTTCGAGGACATCTCCTACTACCGCGGCGAGCAGTCCGGCTCCCCGGTCCTCGGCGGCGCGCTGGCGATACTCGAGTGCGAGACCGAGCAGCGGGTCCCCGCCGGCGACCACACGCTGATCCTCGGCCACGTGCTGACCGCCCGCACCCCCAGCGCCGAGGGCGGCCCGCTCAGCTACTTCCGCGGCCGCTACCGCTTCCTGGCCTGACGCCGCACCGCGACACCGCGGAGATCCGCCCGACAGGCCCTAGTCCCAGCCGCCGCTGCGGCCCCGCTTGGTCTGCGCGCGCTGCTTCTTCACCTGCAGCCGGCGCTCATTGACGCCGCGCGGAATCCTGGTGGCCCTGCGGGCCTTCGGTGGCGGCGCGGTGGCCTGCGCGAGCAGTGCGGCCAGCCGGGCCGCGGCCACCTCCCGGTTCCGCCACTGGGAGCGGTGCTCCGAGGCGCGCACGGTCAGCACGCCGCCGGTCAGCCGGCCGGCCAGCCGCTCCAGCGCGCGCTCCTTCCACACCGGCGGCAGGGCCGCCGTGGCGCCCAGGTCGAACCGCAGCTCGACCTGGCTGTCGCTGGTGTTGACGTGCTGGCCGCCGGGGCCGGAGGAACGCGAGAAACGCCACATCAGCTCGGCCTCCGGGACGGAGACCGAGCCGCGGATGACGAGTGGCCCGGACATGCCTCCATGATCCCGCCCGCACGCCCGTTCGTCACGGGGATTTCAGCCACGGAGGGAACCATGGCGGGGGCCCTCCGCGTATGGACGGATGACGGTAGTTTCGTCGGCGACACCTACGACACAAAAGGGGACTTCCCATGGCGGTAAGCCTGACCAAGGGCGGCAACGTCTCGCTGACCAAGGAGGCGCCGGGCCTGACGGCCGTGACCGTCGGCCTCGGCTGGGACGTCCGGACCACCACCGGCACCGACTTCGACCTCGACGCCAGCGCCATCGCGGTCAACGCGACGGGCAAGGTCTACTCGGACGGCCACTTCGTCTTCTTCAACAACAAGCAGAGCCCCGACCAGACCATCGTGCACACCGGCGACAACCGCACCGGCGAGGGCGAGGGCGACGACGAGCAGATCAACGTCAACCTCGCCGCGCTGCCCGCCGACGTCGACAAGATCGTCTTCCCGGTGTCCATCTACGACGCCGAGAGCCGCAGCCAGAACTTCGGCCAGGTGCGCAACGCCTACATCCGCATCATCAACCAGGCCGGCGGCGCCGAGATCGCCCGCTACGACCTGAGCGAGGACGCGGCCACCGAGACCGCCATGGTCTTCGGCGAGCTGTACCGCAACGGCGCGGAGTGGAAGTTCCGGGCCGTCGGCCAGGGCTACGCCTCCGGCCTGGTCGGCATCGCCGGCGACTTCGGCGTGAACCTCTGAGCATGCCCGCCGCATTAGCGGGAGGCGGAGGGGCCGCCGCGCCCGCGGGCGCGGCGGCTGTCCCCGCGTCTGGCACCATCGGCCGGGTGATCGACCTCGGATACGCCCTCTCCCGCCGCTTCCCCGACCCGCCGCAGACCGACTACAGGACCGCCGACGTGAAGGCGCTGCGGCACGACCTGTTCTGCGGCGACGTCTACCTCGCCGAGGGCGAGCGGGAGCTGTCCACCGCCTGGGGGTGGGTTCCGGTGCTGGACTTCGCGTGGGCGCTGTGCGCGATCGTCGAGGAGCTGGACCGCGACCCCAGGGGCGGCCGGGCGGCCAGGCCGCAGTACGCCGAGTTCGACTTCACCGAGTCCACCGACCGGCTGCGCTTCGTGCGGCGCTTCGGCCACGTCGAGGTGACCGCGGACTGGCTGCCGGACGAGCGCCCGCTGGTGCTGCTCCACACCGAGCTGCGCCGCGAGTCCCGCGACTTCCTGCACGACCTGCTGGCCGACCTCACCGACATGCACGAGGGCCTGGCGGACAACCCGGCGGTCTGGGACCTGCTGGCCCGCCACCCGCGGATCTGAGATGCGGACGCCGCGGTGGGACCGCCGACCGGGGCCGCGCCCGAGGCCGCGGTACGCACCTGTGTTCGCCGAGAGCGAACGTTCTGGCGCGCCGGTGCTTGGGAACTGCTCTACCCTCGCCGAGAGTTACCGGACCGGACGACCCGTCCCGTACCGAACTGCTCCGAGGAGAGACGCCATGGCCCTGTGGGACCGCTTCAAGGAATCCGCCCAGAGCATGCAGACCCAGCTCACCGCGAAGAAGAACGACCTGAAGAGCGGGGCCTTCCGGGACGCGAGCATGGCGATGTGCACCCTGGTCGCCGCCGCCGACGGCTCGGTGGACCCCGCGGAGCGGCAGCGCGTCGCGAGCCTGATCGGCACCAACGACGTCCTGCAGAACTTCCCGGCACTGGACCTCCAGCGCCGTTTCGACGACTACCTGACCAAGCTCACCTCGGACTTCGACTTCGGCAAGGTGGCGATCCTCCAGGAGATCGCCAAGGTCCAGAAGAAGCCCACCGAGGCCCGTGCGGTCATCCAGATCGGTATCGTCATCGGCGGCGCGGACGGCGTCTTCGACAAGTCCGAGCAGGCCGTGGTGCGTGAGGCGTGCTTCGCGGTGGGGCTCAACCCCGCGGAGTTCGACCTGTAGGCGAAAGTCCGTGAGTCGGTGAGGTTTCGGAGGGCCGTCTGATGCCGGGCGACGACGAGTTGGCGCTGGCGATCTACCAGGCGCTGCGCGCGCACGGCGGCTTCGCCTCGGAAGCGGAACTCGGCAGGGCCGCGGGGGTCGACGGGGAGCAGGTCCGCCGCGGCCGCCGCCGGCTGGAGGAGCTGGGCCTGCTCCAGCACGGCGACGGCCTGCTGGAGCCGGTCGAGCCGGAGACCGCGCTGCTGCGCACCATGACCGCCTACCAGGCCAGCGCGGCCCAGCAGGCGAGCGCCGCCGCGTCCCTCCAGCAGCTGACCGACGCCCTGATGTCCGTGTACCGGCCGGCCGTCGCGGGCGACACCTCGCAGGTCGAGGTGGAGTTCATCACCGGCAGCCGGCGCAAGGGCCGCACGCTGAGCGAGCTGGACGCCACCTGCCGCCACGGCGTGGACTCCATGCACCCCGGCCCGATGCCGCACGCCTCGGTGCTGGAGGCGTCACTGGAGCGGGACGAGGTCACGAAGGCCCGCGGCATCCGGCTGCGCTCGATCTATCCGCTGGCGCTGCTGCAGAACCCCCGCTACGTCCGCTACCTGCAACGGCTCTCCGACGTCGGCGCCGAGGTGCGGCTGCTGGACCACGCGCCCTGCGACATCCTGATCCACGACCAGTCCACCGCCTGCCTGCCCGCCGCCCCCGGCACCCTCGGCGGGCCGATGCTGCTGGTCCGCGGCACCGCCCTGGTCCGGGTGATGAGCGGCTTCTACGAGGACTTCTGGCTGCGCGCCACCTCCCTGGAGCAGGCACGGGCGGCCGCGGACGGCGGCGACTCGGTGGCCGAGCTGACGCCGCAGGAGCGGACCGTCATCCGGCTGATGGCCGGCGGGCTGAGCGACGACCAGATCGCCCGCAAGACGGGCGTCCACCGCCGTACCGTCCAGCGGACCGTCGCCAAGCTGATGGAGCGCCTGCACGCGTCGAGCCGCTTCGAGGCGGGGCTGAAGCTGGCGCAGAGCCCCGAGTTCGCGCGCACCCTGCGCGTCGGGTCCGCCGCGCCGGGCCCGGCCGCCGGCCCCACGCCGGCCGGTCAGCACCCCGACGACCAGCACCCCGCGGACCGGCACCCCGCCGAGCAGCCCTCGCCCGACCGGCCCTCCGCCGGCTCCGACGCTGAGGCGCACGCCGCCGGGAGGTCCGGATGACGCAGGACGAGGAGGAGACGGCCCTCGCCGTCTACCAGACGCTGCGCGACCGCGGCGGCTTCAGCTCCGAGGAGGAGCTGAGCCTGGCGGCCGGGCTGACGGCCGGCCAGGTCAGGAGCGGCCGCCGGCGTCTGGAGCACCTGGGCCTGGTCGAGGTCAAGGAGGACCAGCTCGTCCCCGTCGAGCCGGACGCCGCCCTGGTGCGCACCATGGAGGCGCACCGCGCCGGCGCGCTGGAGCAGGCCCGCAGGGACGCCGAGGCGCACGAGGTGTGGCGCTCGCTGATGAGCGTGTACCGGCCGGTGGCGCACCGCGAGGCGTCCCAGGTCGAGGTCGAGTACCTGACCGACCGGCGGCGCAAGAACCGCGCGCTGGTCAGTCTGAACGCGATGACCCGGCGCTTCTCCGACTCCATGCACCCCGGCCCGATGCCGCCGATGGCGCTGCTGGCCGAGTCGCTGCGCGAGGACGCCAAGCTCGTCGACCGCGGGGTCCGGGTCCGCGCGATCTATCCGCAGTCCCTGCTGCAGAGCCCCAAGTACGCCCGCTACCTGCACGATCTGACCGCGCTCGGCGCGGAGGTCCGGCTGATCGGCCACGCCCCCTGCGACCTGCTGATCTTCGACCGGTCCTACGCCTCGCTGCCGGCCGACCCCGACGACCGCAACGGCCCGATGCTGCTGGTCCGCGGCAGCGCGCTGGCCACCTCGTACGTGGCCTTCTACGAGGACTTCTGGCTGCGCGCCGTCCCGTACGGGGCGGCGGCCGCGGACGGGCCGACCGGCGCGACCGGGCTGACGGCGCAGGAGCGCACGGTGGTCCGGCTGCTGGCGGGCGGGCTGAGCGACGACCAGATCGCCCGCAGGATGGGCGTTCACCGGCGTACCGTCCAGCGCACCGTCGCCAAACTCATGGAACGCCTCCACGCGTCGAGCCGCTTCGAGGCGGGCGTCAAGCTCGCCCAGGACCCGGCGTTCGCCCGCGCGTTGCGGGCGCCTGCCCAGGTCCCCGTCGAGGCGCCGGGCCCCCCGTGAGCCCGGACACCCCCCCGAGCCGGGACGCGCCGCCCGTTCCCGCCCCCCCAGGTCGGGAACGAACGGCACCGGGGGTGGGAGCCGACGGGCCTTGCCGGCCCCCACCCAGTCGAACAGCGTCCCCCCCGGGAAACCGGGCGAGCATGCCGGTTGTATCGCCGTTCGACAACCTGGCCGCGACGACTCGGGGGAGCCGCGACCAGGAGCACCTCGCGGTGCCGCGGCACTCTCGGTAGGCGGGGAGTTACGCCGTGAGCGGGCCGCATCTGATTGGTACCCGACACAGGCGCTGCGTGCCTAGTCGGTCACCGCGCGCCGAATACGCTCTCGACGCGTCGAATACCTATCCGACCTGCGGATTTCGTTGATCGAAAAGCGCTGTGTCCAAAAAGGGACACGTACCAATGTGGACAGCCGGGAGCGCTCTTCAGCCGCCTGCGTGCCCCGCGCGGCGGCCGCGCAGCCGCGCGTACCAGGACGGCGGCAGCGGGACGAAGCCACTGGTGCGCTCGGCGTAGGCGCGGTAGCCGGGGCGCTCGGCCATGTGCCGCTCCAGCAGGCGCTTGCCGCTGCCGAAGATCAGCAGATACGACATGAGGAGCGGCGCGGGCGCCGCGACGGCCGCGGACTGCCAGGCGCCGCAGGCCATCAGGTACAGGCCCCACCAGACGAGGAAGTCGCCGAAGTAGTTGGGGTGCCGGGTCCAGGACCACAGGCCGCGGTCCATCAGCCGGCCCCGGTGCGCGGGATCGGCGGTGAACCGGGCCAGCTGGCGGTCCCCCACCGCCTCGCAGGCCGTGCCGGCCGCCCACACCGCCGCGCCCGCGGCGGCGAGCGCCCCTGCGGACCCGCCCGCGTACTGGCCCGCCTGCACCGGCAGCGAGATCAGCCACACCAGCGCGGCCTGCAGCAGGAAGACCTTCCGCAGCGCGTACCACTTCCGGCCGCCGCGGGCCCTGGCGAGCATCTTCTCGTAGCGGGCGTCCTCGCCCCGGCCCCAGCCGCGGCGGGCGATGTGCACCGCGAGCCGCAGCCCCCACACCGCGGTCGCCGCGGTGAGCAGGGCGCGGCGCACGGGGTCGCCGTGCCCCGCGGACGCCGCGCAGCTGGCGGCGGCGACCGCCGCGAACGCCAGGCCCCAGGCGGCGTCCACGTACCGGTACCGGTCCCTGGCCGAGGCGACCGCGAAGGTGGCCAGCATGACCGCGAGGGCCGCGGCGGCGCTCCACCCCAGGTTGGCGGCGAAGGCCGCCCACGGGTAGCCGCCGGCGCTGTCCAGCCCTTCCGCGGCCGTGCTCACCGCGCCTCTCCCGGCCCCGGCGCGGCGGTCAGCAGGAGCTGCCGCACGTCCAGGTAGCCGGCCCGGAAACCGGCCTCCGCGTAGGCGAGGTAGAACTCCCACATCCGCCGGAAGACGTCGTCGAAGCCCAGCGCGCGGACCTCCTCGGCGCGTCCGGCGAACCGCTCGCGCCATATGCGCAGCGTCTCGGCGTAGTGCGGGCCGAAGGCGCTGTCCTGCGTGACGCGCAGGCCGTGGCCCGCGGCGGCCCCCTCCAGCGCGGTCATCGAGGGGATCAGGCCGCCGGGGAAGACGTACTTGTCGATCCAGGTGTGGGTGCGGGCGGTGGCGAGCATCCGGTCGTGCGCCATCGTGATCGTCTGCAGGGCGATCCGCCCGCCGGGGGCGGTCAGCCCGGCCAGCGCCCGGAAGTACACCGGCCAGTACGCGGCGCCGACCGCCTCGACCATCTCGACGCTGACCACCGCGTCGTACCGGCCCCCCAGCTGCCGGTAGTCGCGCAGCTCGACGGTGACGCGGTCGGCGAGGCCGGCCGCCGCGACCCGGCGCGCGGCGAGGTCGCGCTGCTCCTCGGAGAGCGTGACGGTCCGCACCCGGGCGCCGCGGTGCGCGGCCCGCAGCGCCAGCTCGCCCCAGCCGGTGCCGATCTCCAGCAGGCGGGTGCCCGGCCCGACCGCGGCGAGGTCCAGCAGCCGGTCGATCTTGTGCCGCTGGGCGTCCGCCAGCTCGTCCCACCGGGCGGGCAGCCCGGCGAACAGCGCGCTGGAGTACGTCATGGTCTCGTCGAGGAAGAGCGCGAACAGGTCGTTGGACAGGTCGTAGTGGCGGCGGATGTTCTCCTTCGCGCCGGCCGGGGTGTTGGCCTGCGCGAGCGGCCTGCGCCGCGCCCACAGGCCGCGCAGCCGCTGCAGGCCCGCCGGGACCAGCTCCGTCGCGTGCGCGGCGAGGACAGTCAGCACGCCGACCAGGTCTCCGGCGGCCTCCGGGCCGTCGCCGGGGCCGGCGTCCCACTCGCCCGCCATGTAGGACTCGCCGAAGCCGATCAGCCCGGCGGCACCGATCCGCCGGTGGAACGCCTCGGGGTCGCGCAGCCGCAGCACAGGACCGCCGTCCCCGGTCATGGAGCCGTCGGGGTAGGCCACCCGCAGCGGCAGGCCGTCCAGCGCCCGCCGCAGCAGCAGCCGGGCGGTCGCGGTGCGCACCGCGGAGGCGCGCGGCAGCCGCGCCACGTCGGGCCAGCGCTCCGGATCGGTCGGCCGGGGGACGGCCGGGGCCGGGGCGGACCGGACCGGGGGCGGGGCCGGGGCCGGGGCGGCGGCGGGGCCGGTGGTGTGCGGGTTCACGACATCCCTTCCTGGCGTGTGTGGGCGGGCCGGGGCTGGACGGGCAGGCGGCGCAGGTACAGGCGCAACCCGTGCAGCCGGATCGCGGCGGACACCGCGAGAGTGGACAGCGGGTGCCGAACCGCCGCCGCCACCAGCGACGGTACGGTGGCCGGCCGCCGCTCGCCGCGCAGCGTCGCGGTGAACGGCGCGGCGCCCTCGCGCTCCAGCCGCACCGTCACCGCCAGCCTCCTGCCGGGGGCCGGCACGCGCATCCGGTAGGCGCCGTCGACCGGGAAGAACGGCGAGACGTAGAGCTCCTTCGGCACCCGCGCCCACCCGGCCGGGTCCGGCCGCAGCAGATAGCAGTGCCGCTCGCCGTACGTGTTGTGCACCTCGGCCACCACGCACACCGGCGCGCCCGCCCGGTCGTGGCACCAGTACAGCGTCAGCGGGTTGAAGACGTACCCGAGCACCCGGGCGTGCGCGAGCATCAGCACGCGGCCGCCGTCGAGCCGCACGCCCCGCGCGGCCAGGTAGCGCTCCAGCGCGGGCCGCAGCGGCTCCCCGGTGCCGGCGAAGTGGTCGCGCGGATCGAACCGGGCCAGGGCGCGCAGCGGGCGGGGCAGCACCGGCAGCCGGTCGACGTCGACGAGCCACATGTACGTGCGGAACCGGAAGGCGTGCCGCACCGGCCGGGTGCGGGCGTGCGCGACGACGCACTCGTACAGCGCGGGCGTCGCCGTGCCGCGCGGCCGGGCCGGCCGCACCCCGCGCCCGCTGCCCGCGCGGGCCCTCACCACCGCACCCCCAGCGCCGCGGCGGCCGCGGCCCCCGACCGGCAGCCGTCCTCGTGGAACCCCCAGCCGTGGTAGGCGCCCGCGTACGCGGTCACGCCGGTGGTCAGCCGCGGCAGCTCCTGCTGCGCGGCGACCGACCGCGGGGTGTAGAGGGGATGCTCGTACGTCATACGGGCCAGCACGCGGCTCTCGTCGACGCGTCCGGCGGCGTTCAGGCTCACCACGTGCTCCTGCGTCGCCGGCAGCCGCTGGAGGCGGTTCAGGTCGTAGCTGACCAGGACGCCTTCGGGGGACGCCGTGCACGAGGGCATCAGGTAGTTCCAGGAGGCGCGGGCGCGGCGCGCGGACGGCAGCAGCGAGCCGTCGGTGTGCAGCAGCGTCTCGTTGCGCGAGTACGTGAACGCCCCCAGGACCCGCCGCTCGTCCTCGGTGGGGTCGGCCAGCATCCGCAGCGCCTGGTCGGGGTGGACGGCCAGGACCACCGCGTCGAAGTCGTCCGTCACGCCGTCCTCGGTGGTGACCCGGGCGCCGTCCGCGCTCCGGCCGACCGCGCGGACCGGCGCCGCCGTGCGCGGCGCGGCCAGGTGCTCCGCGACGCGCTCGACGTACCGCGCGGACCCGCCGGTGACGGTCCGCCAGCGCGGCGACCCGGTGACCGACAGCAGCCCGTGGTGGTGCAGGAAGCGGAAGAGGTGGCCGGCCGGGTGGCGCATCGCGGCGTCCGGGGCGCAGGACCACACGGCGGACACCAGCGGGACCACGAAGTGCCCGACGAAGTACGGCGAGAACCCGCCGCCCCGCAGGAACGAGCCGAGGGTCTCGGTCTCCGCGCGGCCGGAGTCCAGGGCCTCGCGGGCCGCCCGGTGGAAGGCCGGGACCTGCGCGAGCATCCGCAGGTAGCGTATCCGCAGCACGCTGCCCGGCCGCGCGAACAGCCCCGCCGGGCCGCGCGCGCCCGCGTACTGCAGGCCGCAGCCCTCGCAGCGCACGGACATGCTCATCTCGGACTCCTGGGTGGCCACGCCGAGTTCGCCGAACAGCCGCAGCAGCGTGGGATACGTGCGGTCGTTGTGGACGATGAAGCCGCTGTCGACCCCCAGCACCCGTCCCCCGGGGTCGGCGATCCGATGGGTGTGCGCGTGGCCGCCGAGGCGGTCGTCCGCCTCGAACAGGGTCACGTCGCTGGTCCGCCGAAGCAGGTAGGCAGCGGTCAGTCCCGCCACCCCGCCCCCCACCACGGCTGTACGTCGCCGGTTCACTCTGCTCCTGGCCCTCCGGTGGTGGCCTCGCGGCGCGCGGCGCGAGGCCCTGTCACTGGTGGTTCGCCGCCGCGGCCCTCGCGGATTGGTCCCGATGCGGCGGACCGCGCCGCGCGGCGGCCGCACGGCGGCGTGAGCGGGGCGGCGCCGCCGTGGCCGCCCGTCACAGCCGGCCCGTCACGGCCGGCCCGTCACAGCGGGGCCGTCACAGCGGCAGCAGCGCCAGCGGCGCACCGGTCGGCGCGGGCGAGCCGCCGTGGGGCTCCGCGGTCACCCCGACGGCGTCGGCGCCGGCGGTGGTGCCCGCGAGCAGCACCGAGCCGCTGCCGGAGCCGGCGGTCGAGCCGGGGGCGACCAGGCCGGCCGGGACCATGGTGCCGTCGTGGCTGAACCACAGCTGGTAGACGCGGGCGTCCGGCAGCCGGGGCAGGTCGTGGTAGAGCACGGCCGCCTTCCCCAGCCGGGCGGACGCCACCACGGTCGCGGTGCCGCCGCCGGTCAGCGCGCGGGTGTGGAAGGTGGCGTCCGGCGCGGACGCCACGGCGGCGACCGCCGTCGCCTGCTGCTCGGCGCGCGCGGCCCGGCCCTGCGCCAGGTCCGCCTGGTGCCGCGCGTCGACCGCGACGCCGGCGGCGACGGCCGCCGCGAGGCAGGCCGCGGCCACCAGGGCGGGCAGCCGGTAGCGGTGGCGCCGGGGCGCCGGGAGCGGGATCACGCCGGGCACCGGCGGCCCGGCCGGCCGGCCGCCCGCAGCGGACGGGCCGGCGCCCGGCGACCGGCGCGGCGCAGTGCCGGATGCCGGCTGCGCGGGACCGTCCGCGCCCTCGGCGGGCCCGGCGGTGCCGAAGGGCAGGGTGCCGTCCGCGCCCTCGGAGGTCAGCGGCGGCAGCTGGCGCACCTCGGGGAGGGCCGCCAGCACCCGTACCCGCATCCGCGCGGGCGGCGCCTCCGCCACGGCCAGCGCCAGCCGGGCCGCGGTCTCGCGCAGCTCGCGCACCTCCTGGGCGCAGGCCCGGCAGCGGGCCATGTGCCGGACGAACTCGCCCGACTCCGGGCCCGAGAGCGCGTCGAGGGCGTACGCCCCGGTCAGCGTGTGCAGGTCGTCGACGGTCACGCGGCCACCCCCAGGCAGTCGCGGAGCCGGATCAGGCCGTCCCGCAGCCTCGTCTTGACGGTGCCGAGGGCCACGCCGAGCAGGTCGGCGGTCTCCCGGTAGGTGTAGCCGCGGTAGTACGCCAGGGTCACCGACTCGTGCTGCAACTCGGTGAGCTGCTGGAGGCAGCGCCGCACCTGCTCCCGTTCGAGCCGCCGCTCCACCTGCTCGGCGACCTCGTCGAAGGGGGTGCCGCGGTCGCGCAGCGCGGCCTTCTGGTCGCGGTCGGCCGAGGCCTGCGCGGAGCGGACCCGGTCGACCGCGCGGCGGTGGGCGAGCGTCATGATCCACGCCATGGCGCTGCCCTGCCGCGGGTCGAAGCGGGCCGCGCACCGCCAGACCTCGATCAGCACCTCCTGGGCGACCTCCTCGGACTGCGCCGGGTCGCGCACGATCCGCCGCACCAGGCCGAGGACGCCTCCGGCGACCGCGGTGTAGAGCGTCTCGAACGCCTGCTGGTCGCCCCGGGAGACGCGGTCGAGCAACGTCTCCAGTGCTCCGGAGCGGGGCTCCGGGTCCTGGTCGTCGCGTGCCGCCACGCGCATGGACACCTCCGTCGGTGAGTCGGTCAGCAGGCATTCGCAGCCGTCGCCGGCCCGGATTGGTCGCGTCAGGTCACAGCCGCGGCACGGCGCCATCCTCCGCTCCCGCGCCGCGCTCCTCCCCCGCGCTCGCCGCCGCGCCCCTTGCGCGGCCGCGGGTCACTCGCTCGGCGGCATCAGAACGGTGTCGATGATCTGCACGGTCGCGTTCGCCGTCGTCACATTGCCGCACACCACGTTGGCGCTGTCGTTGACCTTGTACGACTCGCCGGAGCCCGCGGTGGTCAGCTTGCCCTTCTCCAGCGTGGTGTACGTGCCATGGGCCAGGCCCTCGGGCGCCTTCACCGGCTGGCCGACCACGTGGTAGGTGAGGATCTTGGTCAGCATCGCCTTGTCGGCCAGCACCTTGTCCAGGGTGGCCTTCGGCAGCTTGGCGAAGGCGTCGTTGGTGGGCGCGAAGACGGTGATGTTCTGCGCGCTGTTCAGCGTGTCGACCAGGCCCGCCTTCTTCACCGCGGCGACCAGTGTGGACAGCGCCGGGTTCGCCGAGGCCGCGGTGGCCACCGGCGCGGTGGACATCCCGTCGAAGCTGCCCGCGCCGGTCTTCGGCACCGCCGCGCAGCCGGGCCCGAAGGGCTGGTTCATCGCGGCGGCGGAGGTGGCGGGGGCGGGCGCGGACGTGGTGGCCGGCGAGGAGGCGCTGCCGGCGGCGTTCGACGAGGTGCCCTTGTCGCCCTTGTCGCTGCTCGAACAGGCGGAGAGGGCCAGCGGCAGCACGGACACCGCGGTCGCGGCGACGAGGAGACGGCGGGCGGAGAAGGTACGCATCAGAGAACTCCGATAAGAGGGGGTGGGTGGAGAAGGAAAGGCTTCTGCCGGACACGGGGTGAAGAGGCGTGGACCGGGTGGTCCGCGGTCACGGGCGGCGGCCGCCGGGACAGGGGGTGCCGGGGCGGGTGGCGCCGGGCCCGGGCCAGGGGTGGGTCAGGTCACGTTGACCACCACCGAGTGCCAGCCGGTCGCGCCGTCGGGGATCGTCCCGACCCGGTGCTCCGGTTGCGTGCGGCCCTCGCGGTCCGTCGCGCGGACCTCCAGGGTGTGCTCGCCGGGGGTGGCCTCCCACGGCCACACCCACTGCCGCCAGGTGTCGGCGGAGTCCTGCGCGCCCAGCCGCGCGGCGCGCCAGGGGCCGCCGTCGACCCGTACCTCGACGCGGTCGATGCCGCGGTGCTGCGCCCAGGCCACCCCGGCGACCGCCACGGAGCCGGCCGCCGGGGCGGCGAACGGCTTGGGCGTGTCGATCCGCGACTCGGTCTTGATCGGCGCCTGCCGCGACCAGCTCCTGCGCACCCAGTACGCGTCGTACGCGTCGAAGGTGGTCAGCTCCAGGTCCTGGAGCCACTTGCACGCGGACACGTACCCGTACAGGCCGGGGACGACGACGCGCACCGGGAAGCCGTGGGCGAAGGGCAGCGGCTCGCCGTTCATGCCGACGGCGAGCATCGCGTCCCGCCCGTCCATGACGGTCTCCACCGGCGAGCCGATGGTCATGCCGTCCACGGAACGGGCGACCAGCTGGTCGCTCCGCCCGCCCTCCGACGGCGGCCGCACCCCGGCCTCGCGCAGCACGTCGGCCAACCGCACGCCGATCCAGCGGGCGTTGCCGGTGTACGGGCCGCCGACCTCGTTCGACACGCAGGTCAGCGTGATGTCCCGTTCGATCAGCTCGCGGCCCAGCAGGTCGGCGTAGCTGAGGCTCAACTCCTCGCGTACGCCCCGTCCGTGCACGCGCAGCCGCCAGGTGGTCGCGTCCACCTTCGGCACGACCAGGGCGGTGTCGACGCGGTAGAAGGCGGAGTTGGGGGTGGTGAAGGGGCTCAGGCCGGGCACCCGCAGGTCGGCGCCGGCCGGCACGGGCCGCGCGGGCGAGGCGGGCCGCGGCAGGACGACCGCACCGCGGGAGGCGGTGGCGGCCGCGCCGTGGCGGCTGTTGAGGGTGCGGCCCAGCAGCCCCGCGCCGGCGGAGGCGGCCGCGGTGGAGGTCGCCGCGAGGACGAAGCGGCGGCGGTCGAAGGAGGCGGGTCCCGGGTCGGGGGCGGGGGCCGGTGCGGGGGCCGGGTCAGGTGCGGGGGCCGGGTCGGGTGCGGCGGCCGGGTCGGCTGCGGGGGCCGGCGGCGCTTTCCGGAGCGCCAGGAAGCCGGACAGCAGCCAGAGCGTGGCCGCGCCGACCAGGGCGCCGGCCGGCGGGGGCAGCACGTCCAGACCGTGCCGGTCGGGCCGGCTCGCGGCCGCGAGCACGCCGACCACGCCGAACACCAGCACCGCCGCCGACGCGGACCGCCGGTACCGCAGCGCGGCCACGCCCAGGACGAGGGCGAACAGCGCGAGCACCACGACGATGCCGGACTCCAGCACCAGTTTGTCGTTGGTGCCGAAGTGCCGTACCGCGTAGTCCTTCAGAGCCGGCGGCGTGCGGTCGATCATCGCGCCGCCGACCGTCACGACCGGACTGGCCTGGGGCCGCACCGCGGACGCCACCAGCTCGGCGACACCCAGCGCGGCGGCCCCCGCCAGCAGCCCGGACAGCGCGCCCAGGACAAGCCGCACCGCACGCTGTCCGGCCCCAGCGCGCGCCCGATCGTGCGGGGCCCCTGGCAGCGGCCCCCGCACCTCGGTCATGGCCCCCGCGGGACGGGCGGGCGCCTCGCGCCGGTCGTCGGTCATGTCCGCTCTTCGCCACCGACGCCCCGGCGGATTGGTCCATCACCCTGACGAGTGAGATCCCGCCGGGCGGGTTGCCGCCGTTTCTCCACACCGGTAGGGGGCCGTTGATGTTCCCTGCCGCCCGGCCCCGGGTCGCCGCCGACCGGGAGGACCGGCGAACGCGTCACGCGTAGGGCAGCGGCGTCGCGGTGTCCAGGTCGAGGTCGAGGTCGAACGGCCGGGGGATGCAGAGGTCTTCAACCCGGCCTCGACCACCAGCGAGAGCGGGATTCCCCTCACGGGGTGGTCCCTGACCTTGCCCACCCAGTCGTTCTCGGGGTTCGACGGCGCGACCAACTCGACGGCCAGGGCCGCGGTCTCCGCGGGGACCTGGTTGTCCGTCGTCTCCAGAACCCCGGCCGGCAGATAGGCCAGGCCGGGGTTGCGGCTCTTGCCCACGCCGGGCGACACGAGGTCCGTGTTCTCGCTCGGCACCAGGTCACCCGGGCTGTGCGCGTCGAACTGCCTCGCAGCCAGTGCTCCATGGCGCGGAAGGACGTGCCGCCAGGACGGGCGTGGGCGTCTCCCGCGTCTCCCAGATCGAACACGGCGAGGCCGCCTCGCTCGACGTCACCGCACGCCACGTCGAAGCGCTCGGTGGGCGACTCGGCCTCGTTCCCGGCTTCGGCGACCACACGGTTCGCATGCCGGCCAGCGGCTGAAACAGCGCTGGCGCGTAGGCGACGGAGTTCCGGATCAGCGCAAGGGCGGTCGCCGTGCCGAACGGTGCACACCGTGGGTGGAGTCCCGACCCGGCACGTGGCCGACGGTCGGGCCCGCGCGCGCCGGGGCGCCGACCGGTCACTCGCCCGCGTAGCCGATCGCCAGGAGGTGGGAGCTGGCCGCGAGGAGTTCGGGGTAGGGCTCGGCGAGGCGGGCGGCGGTCAGCCTGCAACTCCTCTCCACCGAGGTCATCGCCAACGCCATCCACCACACTTAGACGCCCTGCGCGGTGACGGTGCGATGGACCGGGTCCCGGGTACGGGTCGAGGTCACCGACTCCAGCCCCGTCCATCCGAAGCCGGCAGCGGTTCGCCGGATGCCGAGGACTGGCGAGGTCTGATGCTGGTGGAAGCGCTCGCCGCGGACCGGGGCAGCTTCGCCGAACCGGCCGGGAAAGTGGTCTGGTTCGAGGTCGCCTCCAGCATCCGGCCCGCGCGACAGGAGCAGCCGCCTCCCGGGAGCACGCCGGGGGCACGGGCGATCACGACCCGACCCCCGCCTCCGAGTCCCCGTGGTCAACCTCCAGGTCAGCGTCGGACGCTGGATCCTCGGCCTCGACCCGGACGGCCTCGCCGACATCGCCACCAAGCTCCGCGCACACGCCGACCTGCTCGACCACACGGTCCGCCCCACCCTCGTCGCCGCCCGCGACGACTGGGCCGCCCACCACGCGGAGACGCCCTGACCAGGCAGAAAAAAGAGCCCCCTGTCGGGTTCGAACCGACGACCTACGCTTTACAAGAGCGTCGCTCTGGCCAACTGAGCTAAGGAGGCGCAGGGGGCAGTGTACCGGGCGCGGTTCGCGGGGGTGGCGAAATCGATGCCGAAGGGCTGGTGACAAGGGGCGATCCGGCAGGTAGCGTCACGAGCGGTCCGGTGTTATCGGACTAGACCACTACTTTCCTTTACTCGGATCGTCCGGCACGTTCCTGCCGGTGAAGGGACTGCACCCAGTCATGGCAACTGTCACGTTCGACAAGGCGACCCGGATCTACCCGGGTGGCGACAAGCCCGCGGTCGACGGCCTGGAGATCGAGGTGGGCGACGGCGAGTTCCTCGTCCTCGTCGGCCCGTCCGGCTGCGGCAAGTCGACCTCGCTCCGCATGCTCGCGGGGCTGGAGGACGTCAACGCCGGCGCCATCCGCATCGGTGACCGCGACGTCACGCACCTGCCGCCGAAGGACCGGGACATCGCGATGGTGTTCCAGAACTACGCGCTGTACCCGCACATGACCGTCGCGGACAACATGGGCTTCGCCCTGAAGATCGCCGGCATCAACAAGGCGGAGATCCGCAGGCGCGTCGAAGAGGCCGCCAAGATCCTCGACCTCTCCGAGTACCTGGCCCGCAAGCCGAAGGCGCTCTCCGGCGGTCAGCGCCAGCGTGTCGCGATGGGCCGCGCGATCGTCCGCGAGCCCCAGGTCTTCCTGATGGACGAGCCGCTGTCGAACCTCGACGCCAAGCTCCGCGTCCAGACCCGTACCCAGATCGCCAGCCTGCAGCGCCGGCTCGGCGTCACCACCGTCTACGTCACCCACGACCAGGTCGAGGCCATGACGATGGGCGACCGGGTCGCGGTCCTCAAGGACGGCCTCCTGCAGCAGGTCGACAGCCCGCGCAACATGTACGACCGCCCCGCGAACCTCTTCGTCGCCGGCTTCATCGGCTCCCCCGCGATGAACCTGGTCGAGGTCCCGATCACCGACGGCGGCGTGAAGTTCGGCAACTCCGTGGTGAGCGTGGCGCGCGACGCCGTGCAGGCCGCCGCCGACAAGGGCGACAAGACGGTCACCGTCGGCGTCCGCCCCGAGCACTTCGACATCGTCAACGGTGAGAGCAGCACCTCCGCGCTGTCCAAGGACGCCCCCGCGGGCCTGGCCGTCACCGTCAACGTGGTCGAGGAGCTCGGCGCCGACGGTTACGTGTACGGCTCCGCCCAGGTCGGCGACGAGCACAAGGACCTGGTCATCCGGGTCGGCGGCCGGCAGATCCCGGAGAAGGGCTCCGTGCTCCACGTCGTGCCCCGTGGCGGCGAGACCCACGTCTTCGCGACCTCCTCCGGCGAGCGTCTGAGCGACTGAGCGCGGCGCCCCGCAGCGGGCGGCGCCAACTGATCGCATAGGTGCGCAAATCGGGCCTTCCGGGTGCGTTCGTCAACAGACGAACGCACCCGGCGGCATTTCCCCTCCCTCGTCAGAGTGACTAAATGTCGCCAAATCATCACCGGCCGCTACCATCCGATGCGTGAACCAGGTAGCACGCCGTCTCGGCAAGACATTCGCGCTCGTACTCCCGGTCGTTCTCGTCCTGTCGGGAACGCTCGCCGTCACCCGCGTCCCATGGGCCGCCTCGACGTCGGACGCACAGGTACTGACCGCGTCCGCGAAGAGCCAGCATCAGACGGCGGCCGAAGTGGCCGCCAAGGCCCCCCAGGAGGCTCTGCGCCAGCGGCTGCTGGCCGAACTCCAGGAGAAGGACCCAGGGGTGGCCCTGACCGACCTCCAGGTCGCCATGGCCCGTCACCCGTCCCTCGCGGGGTACTGCACGTCCATCGCGCGCTCGCTGGGCCGCGCGGCCGTCGCCAAGTACGACGGCGCCACCCGCCGCGCCCAGTCGTGGTCGCGGCCGGTGTGCGACACGGCGTTCGCCACCGGCGTCGCCTCGGTCGGCTGACCCGTCCCCGCCGGCCGCCCGCGCGGGCGGCCCGGCGTCCACCGCCCAGGCGTGCGGTCCGCCCTGCGCGGGCCGCACGCCCCCGTCGCATAAGGTGCGCTCCATGACGAGCGCCGACCACCCCGCACCGCCGCAGCACGACGTCACACCGGTCACGCAGGCCGTCCTGCTGGCCGGCGGCCAGGGCTCCCGGCTGCGGCCCTACACCGACGACCGGCCCAAGCCGATGGTCGAGATCCCCGGTACGGGCACGCCGATCATCGGCCACCAGCTCGCCTGGCTCGCCCAGGAGGGCGTCACCGACGCGGTGGTCTCCTGCGGGCACCTCGCCGAGGTCCTCCAGGAGTGGCTGGACGCCACGCCCCTGCCGCTGAACGTCACGACGGTCGTCGAGAGCGAGCCGCTCGGCCGCGGCGGCGGACTGAAGTACGCGGCCGCGTCGCTGCCCCGGCCGCACGAGCCGTGGTACGCGACCAACGGCGACATCTGGACCCGGTTCTCGCTCCGCGAGATGGCCGAGTTCCACGAGGAGCGCGACGCGGTCGCCACGCTGGCGCTGGCACGCCCCAGGATTCCGTGGGGCGCGGTGGAGACCAACGAGTTCGGCCAGGTGCTCGACTTCATCGAGTCGCCCCCGTCGCCGTTCCTCATCAACGCCGGCGTGTACGTCTTCTCGCCCGACTTCACCGGGCTGCTGCCGGATCACGGCGATCACGAGCGGACGACCTTCCCCCGCCTGGCCCGGGAGCGCCGGCTCGCCGGCTTCCCGATCCCGCAGGGGGCGTACTGGCGGGCCATCGACACCGCCAAGGATCTTCGCGAGGCGGCAAGGGAACTCGGCGCGGGCTGATCCGGCGCGCTCCGCCCCCTTTGCGCGCTACGCCGCGCTGTTCGCGGGAGTACGCCGCCGGTGGCGGACTGCGTCCCGCCGTCCACGCGGCTCAGCACCGCCGTGGCTCGACGCGCAGTTCCCCGCGCCCCCGAAAAACCGCCCGCAGCGGGCCGCGCCCCGCTGTCCACGCGGCTCAGCACCGCCGTGGCTCGACGCGCAGTTCCCCGCGCCCCCGAAAAACCGCCCGCAGCGGGCCGCGCCCCGCCGTTCGCGCGGGTGCGCGCAGCGCCAAGGGGATGGTGCCCGCCGGGGGCAGGGGGCCGGGCCGGCGGGCGTCGGGAGGGGGGTGGGTGGGTTCAGGCCGCGCCGGCGGGGGTGGAGGGTGCGGCGGGGAGGCCGAGGAGGAGGCCGGTCGGGGAGTGGGAGCCGAGCAGCCCGCCGATGGCGCCCTGGCTGGGCTTCGCGGTGGGCGGGGGCGGCGGGGGCGCCTGGGTGGGCGCCTGGGTGACGGGCGGCTGGGAGCCGGCGCCGGTGGAGCCGGAACCGGAGCCCGAGCCGGTCGGCGTGCCGCCGGACCCGCCGGTCGACGAGCGGCCGGGGACCGGGGCGCCGCCGGTCGCCCGGTGGGTGCGCGGCGCGGTCGTCGGCGCCTGCGTGGCCTGCTCCTCGTGCTCTTCCTTCTTCTTCGCCCGCGCGGACGCGGACGGCGAGGGGGTGCCGCCGTCGCCGGCGCCGCCGGAGACCTCCGGCAGCGGCGAGCCGGGCAGGTTGTTGGTCGGGACGACCGCCGGGCCCGGCCGGTCCTCGTGGGTGCTGGTGGCCCGCACCGCGGTCCCCAGCACCGAACCCACGAGCAGCGTCGCGCCGATGATGACGGTGGCCAGCACCGCGCCGCGGCGCAGCACCCGCCGCCGCAGGTCCCACAGCGCGACCCGCGGGCCGAGCCGCCGCCACGCGTCGCCGGCCAGCCGGCCGTCGATCGAGTAGACCGGCGCGCCGGCGATGACCAGCGGGCTCCACGCGGCCAGGTAGATGAAGTCCGGTGCGTCGTAGACCGGGACGGTCCGCCAGCTCACCGTCACCAGCAGCGCCACGGAAAGGCCCGCGCCGAACACCGCGGCGACCCGCTGCCACAGGCCGCAGACGGTGAGCACGCCGACCACGACCTGGAGGAAGGCGATGCTCAGTCCGGCGCCCACCGGGTGGCTGAGCGCCGCGTCGCGCAGCGGCTCCGCGAGCGCCCACGGGTGCAGCGAGGTCAGCCAGGTGACCATCGAGCCGCGCCTGCCGCCGTCGAAGTAGACGGGGTCGCAGAGCTTGCCCATGCCGGCGTAGATGCAGACGAAGCCGAGGAAGACGCGCAGCGGCAGCAGCACGATGCCGAGGTTCATCCGGCGGCCCGGGTACCAGGCGTGCTTGACCGGCTCGCCACGGCGGTTGCGGGGCCGTTGCTCGGCCTCGGCGGCGCCGGGCCCCTGGTGGCCGTCGTAGCCCGCGTAGCCGTCGGGTTCGTAGCCCCGGTAGCGGCTGCGGTCCTGGCCGTCGCCGCCGGTCCAGCCGACCACCGGCTCGTCCTCGCCGCCGCCGCGCCGCGGCAGCAGGCCGGTCGGCGAGGGCGCGCTGCGCTGTCCGACGACGGTGGGAACGGCGGGCGGCAGCACCGACGTGTCGTCGACGCGCGGCAGCACCTGCGTGGCCGTGCCGGGCGCGGCGCGGCGGACCGCCTGGAGCAGTTCGCCTGCCAGGGGGTCGCCGGGGGCGCTCTGGCCGGACCACACCACGGGCGCCGCGCGGCGCCGGCCGGCGCTCTGCGGCACGACGGGGATCTTCGTGGTGGCGTCGATTCCGTCGGAGCCGAGGGCCCGGGACGAGGTCGCCCCCAGCTGCACCCGGAAGCTCGCGTGATTGACGATGACCTGGGCGGGATCGCTCGGGACCCGAGGCATCGTCAGCACACGCTCGTCGAAGCCGGGCGCCCCTCCCCCCGAGGGAGTGCGGGGTGTTCTGGTGTCCACACTCATCTAACCGAGTGACACACCGTTTAGAAACGGCTTCGGAGCGTGCTTGCTGTCGGAGCCCCGACAAGGCGCGCGCCCGCGCGCCCCCACCGCGCCCCGGGCGCGATCCGGCGGGCGCCCGGCGTCAGGCCCTGCGGCGGGACGCCTCGTAGAGCACGACACCGGCGGCCACGCCCGCGTTCAGCGACTCGGCGCCACCCGGCATCGGAATCCGCACCAGCAGGTCGCAGGTCTCGCCGACCAGCCGGGACAGGCCCTTGCCCTCGCTGCCCGCGACGATGACGACCGGGCCGGAGAGCGCCTCCAGCTCATGGAGTTCGACGTCGCCGTCCGCGGCGAGGCCGACCACGGTCAGCCCGGCCTTCTGGTACGCCTCCAGGGTGCGGGTCAGGTTGGTGGCCCGCGCCACCGGCACCCGCGCCGCGGTGCCCGCCGAGGTCTTCCACGCACCGGCCGTCATGCCGGCCGCGCGCCGCTCCGGCACGACCACGCCGTGGCCGCCGAACGCCGCGACCGAGCGGACCACCGCGCCGAGGTTGCGCGGGTCGGTCACCCCGTCGAGCGCCACGATCAGCGGGTCCTCGCGGCGGTCCGCGGCGGCCGCGGCCAGGTCCTCGGGGTGGGCGTACTCGTACGGCGGGATCTGCAGCACCAGGCCCTGGTGGTTCAGGCCCGCGGTGATCCGGTCGAGTTCGGGCCGCGGCGCCTCCAGCAGCGGCACGCCGCGGTCGGTCGCGAGCCGCAGCGCCTCGCGGACCCGGTCGTCGCTGTCGATGAACTGCTGGACGTAGACGGCGGTGGCCGGGATCTCCGCGCGCAGCGCCTCGACCACGGGGTTGCGGCCGACCACCATCTCGGAGGTGGCCTTCGCGCCGCGGCCCGACGGCCGCCGCGACTGCCCAGAGACCGCGGCGCGGCGGGCCTGCGCGCCGGCGATGCGGTTCTTCTTGTGGCCCTTGCGCGCCTCGGCGGGCGGCGTCGGGCCCTTGCCTTCGAGGCCCTTGCGCCGCTGCCCGCCGCTGCCGACCGTGGCGCCCTTCTTGTTGCTCGTACGGCGGTTCCTGCGCTGGCTGTTGCCGGCCATGGGACTCTCTCACTTCTTCGGTCGAGCTGAACTGACGTCGGGCGCGGCGGTGTTCGGCACGCCGGGCCGCCGCGGGGGACCCGGGATCGGGACCCGGGAGCCGGCCCCGGATCGGGGAGCCGGATCAGGGCCCCGGGGGCGGATCAGCTCCTGAGGGTCCAGCGCGATCCGGTGGGCGTGTCCTCGATCTCCAGCCCCGCCTGGACCAGTTCGTCGCGGATCGCGTCGGCGGTGGCGTAGTCCTTGCGGGACCGCGCCGACTGCCGCTGGTCGAGCACCAGCCGGACCAGCGAGTCCACCACGCCGTGCAGGTCGTCGCCGCGTGCGGCGCCGGCCCACTGCGGGTCGAGCGGATCGAGACCCAGCACTCCGAGCATCGCACGGACCTCGGCCAGCCGCGCGACCGCCGACTCCTTGTCGTCGGCGGTCAGCGCGCTGTTGCCCTGCCGGACGGTGGTGTGCACAACGGCGAGCGCCTGCGGGACTCCGAGGTCGTCGTCCATCGCTTCGGCGAAGGCCGGCGGTACCTCGGCTGCGGGAGCGACGGTCTTGCCCGCCTTCTCCGTGACCCGCTGTACGAAGCCCTCGATCCGCGCGAACGCGGCCTCGGCCTCCCGCAACGCCTCCTCGCTGTACTCGATCATCGACCGGTAGTGCGGGGTGCCCAGGTAGTAGCGGAGCACGATCGGCCGCCAGCGCCTGACCATCTCGGAGACCAGCACCGAGTTGCCGAGCGACTTGCTCATCTTCTCGCCGCTCATGGTGACCCAGGCGTTGTGCACCCAGTACCGCGCGAACTCGTCGCCGTACGCCTTGGCCTGGGCGATCTCGTTCTCGTGGTGCGGGAAGATCAGGTCGATGCCGCCGCCGTGGATGTCGAAGACCGGGCCCAGGTACTTGTGGGCCATCACCGAGCACTCCAGGTGCCAGCCGGGCCGGCCGCGGCCCCACGGGGTGTCCCAGGACGGCTCGCCGGGCTTGACGGCCTTCCACAGGGCGAAGTCCCGCTGGTCGCGCTTGCCGGTCTCGCCGTCGCCCTCGGGCTGGCGGAGGTTGTCCAGCTCCTGGTTGGACAGCTGCAGGTAGTCGCCGTAGGACCGCACGTCGAAGTAGACGTTGCCGTCCGCCTCGTACGCGTGGCCGCGCTCGATGAGGCCCTGCATCATCTCGATCATCTCCGGCACGTGGCCGGTCGCCCGCGGCTCGTACGTGGGCGGCTGGCAGCCCAGGACGTCGTAGCCCGCGGTGAAGGCCCGCTCGTTCTCGTACCCGATCGACCACCAGGGGCGGTCGAACTCGGCGGCCTTCCTGATGATCTTGTCGTCGATGTCCGTCACGTTGCGGACGAAGGTGACGTCGTAGCCGCGGTAACGGAACCACCGCTGGAGGATGTCGAAGTTGAGGCCCGACCTGATGTGGCCGATGTGCGGAGCCGCCTGCACGGTCGCGCCGCACAGGTAGATCGAGACACAGCCCTGCGTGAGCGGGATGAAGTCACGGACCTGGCGCGCGTTGGTGTCGTACAGGCGAATAGTCACGCCATCAAGAGTATCGGCCCGGGGTGCGTGCCTTGTGCCGTCTGCCACACGCCTCACACAACAGTGACAATCGCTACCCGGCGGGGGTGCGGTCCACCCCGGTGGACCGCGGCCGCTACACCCGTACGACCAGCGCGGTGGCGATCGCCGCGAGGCCCTCGCCGCGGCCGGTGAAGCCCAGGCCGTCGGTGGTGGCGGCGCTGACCGCGACCGGGGCGCCCACCGCTGCGGACAGCACCTTCTGCGCCTCGTCCCTGCGCTTGCCGATCTTGGGGCGCTGCCCGACGACCTGCACCGCCACGTTGCCGATCACGAAGCCCTCGGCGCGCACGATGCGGGCCGCCTCGGTGAGCAGGGTGACGCCGGACGCGCCGGACCACTGCGGCCGGCCGGTGCCGAAGTGCGCGCCGAGATCGCCGAGTCCGGCGGCGGAGAACAGCGCGTTGCAGGCGGCGTGCGCGACCACGTCGGCGTCCGAGTGGCCGGCCAGGCCGGGTCCCTCGCCCTCCCAGAGCAGGCCCGCGCACCACAGCTCGCGGCCCTCCTCGAAGGCGTGGATGTCGGTGCCGACGCCGACCTGCGGCAGCGCCGGGGCGGCGGGCCGGCCGGCGGGCGGTTCAGTAGCCATCGGTGGCCCTCCTGCGGGCGAGCACGGCCTCGGCCAGCACCAGGTCGAGCGGGCGCGTCACCTTGAACGCCTCCTCGTGGCCGGGCACCACGAGCACCGGCACACCGAGCTGCTCGACCATGCTCGCGTCGTCCGTGACGTCCTCGGTGACCGTGGCGTGCGCCTTGGCCAGGGTGGCCCGGTCGAAGCCCTGCGGGGTCTGCACCGCCCGCAGCAGCGCGCGCTGCGGAGTGCCGGTGACCGTGTGGGACGCCGGGTCGACGCTCTTGACGGTGTCGGCGAGCGGCAGCCCGGGGACGACGGCGGGCGCGCCCGCCCGTACCGCCTCGACGACGCCCTCGACGGTCTCGACCGGCACCAGCGGGCGGGCCGCGTCGTGCACCAGCACCACGTCGACGTCGTCCGGCAGGGCGGCCAGGCCCAGCCGCACCGACTCCTGCCGGGAGTCGCCGCCCGGCACCACCCTTATGTCGGTGGACTCGGGCAGCCCGTGGGCGTCGAGCAGCGCCCTGACCTCGGCGGCGCCCTCCGGGGGCGCGACCACCACGAGCACCTGGACGGCGCGGACGCGCGCCATCGCGCGCACGGCGTGGACGAGGATCGGCACCCCGCCCAGGGTGCGCAGCGCCTTGGGGGCGCCGGGGCCGAGCCGGACTCCTCGTCCGGCGGCGGGAATGACAGCGGCGGTACGCAGGTTTGTGTCCTTGTGTGAGGTGGGTATCGCTTGGAGGTACCCCCGGCGGGAGACCGGGGACACGGCGCGGTGCGCTTCCCGACCCCTTCCGTGAAGTCGGGGGAGCGCGGCCGTACCGGTTCCGTGCGACGAGCCGGACCCCGTGCGTGTGACGTGCACGGGTCGGCTCCGGGGTACGCGTGCGAGTGCAAGCATGCCGCAGCACCCGGCCGTTGCGTTCGACCGGGTGCCGCGGCAGGTCCCCGGACCGCCGTCCGGGGGTTGCGTCAACGTTTGTCCGGCGTCACAGGGGGTGTGGGTTCGGCACACCTCGGCGACGCGGTACGAGAACGTCCGAAAGGGACGGTCTTACGACGCGAGGACCTCGTCGAGCAGCGCTTCGGCCTTGTCCTCGTTGGTGTTCTCCGCGAGGGCCAGCTCGCTGACCAGGATCTGCCGCGCCTTGGCGAGCATGCGCTTCTCGCCGGCGGACAGGCCGCGCTCGCGCTCGCGGCGCCACAGGTCGCGGACGACTTCCGCGACCTTGATGACGTCACCGGAGGCGAGCTTCTCCAGATTTGCCTTGTAGCGCCGAGACCAGTTGGTGGGCTCCTCGGTGTACGGCGCGCGCAGCACCTCGAAGACCCGGTCCAGACCCTCCTGACCGACCACGTCGCGTACGCCGACGAACTCCGCATTGTCCGCGGGCACACGTACCGTCAAGTCGCCCTGGGCGACCTTGAGCACCAAGTAGGTCTTGTCCACGCCTTTGATCTGGCGAATTTCGATGGCCTCGATCAGCGCGGCCCCGTGATGGGGATAGACCACGGTGTCGCCAACCTTGAACGTCATGTGACAGGTACCCCTTCCGTGGCTATCCAGGGTAACACGGGAACGGCTTCTTCTGAATGGCGTTTTCGCAGGTCAGGGCATATCTCGGGGCTTGACAAGGGGCCCTGGGACGTGCTGGAGGGTGCCGCCTCGGCGAGGTATCCGCAGGTCGGAGCACATATTCGGGGACCCGGAAACACGGCCTTCACAGGGGGTCAGAACCCCGAACAAGGGGCGATACGTCCGCATTTGTCACTCCCGAGTGAGTGAGTCGTCGCTACTCCGTTCGGGTTCTCGGACGCCGAAGATCCAATTTTGCACAGTCATGGAAATCCGCCCGCGCGACACTCGCCGATCACCCGGCGAAGTGATCACGTTAAAGGGGCGGGCCCGGTGCGCGGCCCGGCGGCGGCCTCGGTAATCTAAGGCCGCCAGAAGATCTTCCGTTCCTGACCGAGGAGATGCGCCGCCGTGGTCCGCAGCTTCCGTCGCGGCGCTGTCGCCGCCGTACTCGCGCTCTCGCTTGCCCCGCTCGCCGCCGCCTGCGCGGCCGGGAACGGCGCGGCGACTCTGGAGGTCCAGCCGGACAGCGCGTCGGCGTCCGCCGGCCCCGTCACGGTCCAGAACGCCTACGTGCTCACCCAGACGGACGGACCGGCCACGGTCTCCGCCCGGCTGTTCAACAACGGCTCGTCCGACCAGACGCTCCAGTCCGTCCAGCTCGGCGGCGGCGTCTCCGCCACCCTGTCCGGCAAGGACGGCGGCCAGACCGTGACCGTCCCGGCGCACGGCACCGTGCTCCTCGGCGGCAAGGGCAACGCCGCGGCGACCGTCGCCACCGGCCAGGAGGCGCTGCGCGACGGCGACGTGCAGACCGCCGTCTTCACCTTCAGCGGCGCAGGACCGCTCTCGGTGCCGGCCAACGTCACCCCGGCGGTCGGCTTCCTGGAGCCGTACGGCCCCAGCTCCACGCCGACCACCGGCGCGCCCACCTCGACGGCCACGCCGCTCAAGCCGACCAGCACCCCGAACGACACGGCGACGCCGACCGGCACGCCCACCTCGTGACGCGCTGACGGCTAGCGGCTGACGGCTGCGGCTGACACGAACGGGTGAGGGGCCCGGCACCAGATGGTGCCGGGCCCCTCACCCGTTCGTCGCTCCGGCCTCCGGCCTACGGCTCGAACTTGTAGCCGAGACCGCGGACCGTCACCAGGAAGCGCGGCGCCCCAGGGTCCGGCTCGATCTTCGCGCGCAGCCGCTTGACGTGCACGTCGAGGGTCTTGGTGTCGCCGACGTAGTCCGCGCCCCAGACCCGGTCGATGAGCTGCATCCGGGTGAGCACCCGGCCCGCGTTGCGGAGCAGCATCTCCAGCAGGTCGAACTCCTTCAGCGGCAGGTCGACCTTGCCGCCGCCGACCGTCACCACGTGCCGGTCCACGTCCATCCGCACCGGGCCCGCCTCCAGGGCGGCCGGCGAGATCTCCTCGGGCTCGCCGCGGCGGCGCAGCACCGCGCGGATCCGGGCGACCAGCTCCCGCGAGGAGAACGGCTTGGTCACATAGTCGTCCGCGCCTATCTCCAGGCCGACGACCTTGTCGATCTCGGAGTCCTTGGCGGTCACCATGATCACCGGGACATTGGACTTGAGCCGCAGCTGGCGGCAGACCTCGGTGCCGGGCAGGCCCGGCAGCATCAGATCGAGCAGCACCAGGTCGGCGCCGTTGCGCTCGAACTCGTCCAGCGCGTCGGGCCCGGTCGCGGATATGGCGACCTCGAAGCCCTCCTTGCGCAGCATGTACGACAACGCGTCGCTGAAGGACTCTTCGTCCTCCACGACAAGTACGCGGGTCACGGAAGGACCTCCGGGGCAGGGATGTGTTCGGGGAGGGTCTGGAAAAGCTGGTCTTCCGACGGCACGTCGGGCCCGTCAGGCCCGTCGGCCGTCTCGGCGTCGGGGTCCAGGCCGGGCGGCAGCGCCCGGTCGCGGGCGATCCCGGCCTCGGGAAGACGCAGGGTGAAGGTGGAGCCCTGACCCTCGGCGCTCCACACCGTGACCTCCCCGCCGTGCGAGGCGGCCACGTGTTTGACGATGGACAGGCCGAGCCCGGTGCCGCCGGTGGCCCGCGAGCGCGCCGGGTCCACCCGGTAGAAGCGCTCGAAGACCCGGTCGCGGTCCTTCTCGGAGATTCCTATGCCCTGGTCCGTCACGGCGATCTCGATCAGATCGCCCCCGGTCGCGCCGATCCGGCGGCCGGCTATCCCGACCCTGGTCCTGGCCGGGGAGTAGTTGACGGCGTTCTCGACGAGATTGCCGAGAGCGGCGGCGAGCTGACCCCGGTTTCCCCAGATGTAGAGGTCGGGGGTGGTTCCGGTGGCCATGGTGATCTGCTTGGTGTTGGCCTGGTGGCGGCAGCGGTCGACCGCCTCGGCGACGAGGTCGTCGACCGCGACGGGTTCCGCGTCGTCGAGCAGGTCGTCGTTCTGCACCCGGGACAGGTCGATGATCTCCTGCACCAGGCTGGTCAGCCGGGTGGCCTCGATCTGCATCCGCCCCGCGAACCGGTTGACCGCCTCGGGGTCGTCGGCCGCGTCCATCACGGCCTCCGACAGCAGCGAGAGCGCGCCCACCGGGGTCTTCAGCTCGTGGCTGACGTTCGCCACGAAGTCCCGCCGCACGGCTTCGATCCTGCGGGCCTCGGTGAGGTCCTCGACCAGCAGGAGCACCAGCCGGGACCCCAGCGGGGCGACCCGGGCGGAGACCGCGAGTCCCTCGCCGCGGCCGGTGCCGCGGCGCGGAAGATCGAGTTCGACCTGCCGTATCTCACCGTCCCGCCGGGTCTCGCGAGCCATCTGCAGCATCTGGTCGACGGCCAGCCGGCCGCCCCTGACCAGCCCGAGGGCGTACGCCGCCGAGCTGGCCTTGACCACCGTGTCGCCCTCGTCCAGGACGACAGCCGACGAGCGCAGCACCGACAGCACGGTGTCCACACCCGGTGGCAGCACGGCGGTGCTCTGATCAGGTCTCATCGCGGTACGGGTCGGGCGGGCCTGTTCCCGTTCACTCCAGCGGAACGCGAGCACGGCGATGACGCCGGTCAGCAGACCGGCGATCGCACTGGCTGCGGCGACTGCCGCGTTCACGTCCATGGCTCCAGGTTAAGTGGCCCGTTCACGCACTCCACAAGCCTGGGAGACACCTCTCGGATGTACGTTGCCAAGAGTTCACCTTCACGTAGGGGCTGATTCACTCCGGGTGCGCGGCCGGTACGCGTACACCCATCAGCGTGACAGCGTGGAGGAGACGCCTCTGTACAGACGGAAGGACAGCGATGCGGGACGCATACCACGAGGAGCTGGACTCGATCGGTGACGGGCTGGTCGAGATGGCCAGGCTGGTCGGGTCCGCGATCGGCCGAGCCACCACCGCTCTGCTCGACGCCGACCTCAACGTCGCGGAGAGCGTGATCGCGGCCGACGAGAAGGTCGACGACCTCCAGCGCCAGCTGGAGAACCGGGCGATCACCCTGCTCGCCCGCCAGCAGCCGGTCGCCACCGACCTGCGGATCGTGGTGACCAGCCTGCGCATGAGCGCAGACCTGGAGCGTTCGGGCGACCTCGCCCGGCACGTGGCCAAGCTCGCTCGGCTGCGCTTCCCCGAGTCCGCGGTGCCGCGCGACCTGCACGCCACCATCCTGGAGATGGGCCAGCTCGCACAGCGGCTGGCCGCCAAGGCCTCCGAGGTCATCATCACCAAGGACGTGGACGACGCCCTGCAGCTGGAGGCGGACGACGACCGCATGGACGAGCTGCACCGCACCCTCTTCCAGCACCTGCTCGACGACCGCTGGAAGCACGGCATCGAGACCGCGGTCGACGTCACCCTGGTCGGCCGCTACTACGAGCGCTTCGCGGACCACGCGGTGTCGGTGGCCAAGCGCGTCGTCTACCTGGTGACCGGCGAGCACGCCGACGAGCTGTCGCCGGCGCCGACGGCGGTGGAGGGGGCGTAGCCCCGCGCGTGCCGGGGCGCCGCCCCGCGCGTCCGCGTGCCGGGCGTGCGGCGGCAGCGCCCCGGCGCGCGGGAGGCCGCGGCGCCGGCTCATTGCCCTCGTGCGCCCTTGCTGCGCCGTGTCCCGCGGGGCTTCACTGGGCGCAGGCAAGCCTGAGGAGGGTGCAGTGATGCCGGAGTCCCGCACGCCACAGCCCGTCGTACGCGAGCAGTCCCCGCCCGACGCCGCCCCACACCGGACCCCGCTCCCGCTCGCCGCCGCGTGCGGCTGCGGTTCGGGCTGCGGCTGCGGCTGCCAGTCCGGCGGCCCCTGCCAGTGCGGCGGCTGCGCGCCGTAGGTTCCGCCGTAGGTTCCTCTTCCCGCGCGTCTCGTTCCCGCGCGTCTCGTCGAGGGCTCCGCCCGGCTCCGGCCGGCGGGGCCCTCCGCGCGTGGCGCCGCCGGGGTGGCGGACGGCTTCATGTCCGGACCACGGGTCGGCGTCGAGTCGGCTTCGAGTCGGCTTCGGCGGGGCCGCGCGGCGTCATCCGGTCGTAGCGTCGCTCTTGCACGGGCGGGTGGCCCGAGGGGCGGGGGGCGTTCGATGACCAGGGGAGTACGGGCCGGCAGGACCGGTGGGCGCGTGGTGGCGGCGGGCGTCGCGGTGTGCGGCCTGCTCGGCCTGACCACCGGCTGCACCGTACCGGTCGGCGCGGTGACAGGAATCACGGTGACGCCCGACGGAAGCCCGGTCGGTGTCATCCGGACCTGCGGCCACGCCATCGACGGCGCGACGCTCTACGTCTCCGCCGACGATCCGGCGAAGGAGACGGAGAACGGCAAGTGGACGAGCCGCGTCCCGCTCTCCGGCCTCACCACCTGGCCGCTGGCCGCGGCCGGACCCGGGTGGACCACGCGGCGGCCGCTCACCCCGCTGGCCGAGCACACCGTCTACACGCTCTACGGATGGACCAGCGACAACTCCTCGTCCGCCGCCGCCGTCGACTTCACCCCCGCGGACCTGCGCGCGCTCAGCCCGGCCCAGGTCCGGTACGACGCGCCCGGCCTCCCGGACGCCGACGCGGACGGCCAGGTCACCGTCGCTCTCAGTGCTTTCCGCGCGCACGCCTGCGAGCACTGAGTCCGGCGGGGTTCCGGCGGGCTCGGGCGGATTCCCACGGGGTTCGCCCGAGGCGGGCGACGGGGGGAGTTTTCAGGCGCCGACCGGGGCGGGGCCGTCGGGCGCGCGGACGGCCTCCGGGTCGTCCGGGGCGTCTGGGGCGTCCGGGCTGTCCGGGCCGTCGGGGGCGCTCGGGTCGCTCCGGCCGTCCGGGCCGTCCGGGCCGTCCGGGCCGCCGACCTCATCCGGGCCGTGGCGGCGACGGCCCAGGGACGTGCGGATCTCCAGCGCGGACCCGACACCGGCGAAGTAGCTCTCGTGCTCCTGGCTGAGGGCGTCGAAGAGCGAGGCCAGCGTGGCCTTGGTGATCTCCAGCGCGTGGCGCTTCTTCTCCCTCGGCGACTGGGAGCCGTGGATGATCGTGATCAGCTCCAGCTCCCATTCGCCGAGGACCCGGGAGAGGAAGACGTTCTGCCCGCGGTACGTGCCCCAGTTCTCGCGCCAGCCGAAGAACGTGCCCAAGGCCGTGCACACCGCGATGACCACGCTGAAGGTCGCCTGGAGGGCGACGGCGTTCTGGGTCTGCGGGTAGAGGAAGAGGAGCGGGAAGGTCACCCCCAGCACCACCTCGACGCATCCGAACAGCCGGAACCAGAACCCGAAGCCGCGGGCCAGCCGCCGCGAACGGTGATGGTGGGTGACGAGGAAGCGGCGCACGATGCGGTCGCACTCCGGGAACTGCACCCCGATCTCGTCGTGCCATCCGGTGAGCGGATCATCCGACCGCCGCCCCCGTCGTACCGACCAACGCCCCACAGTCGCCCCCACCCCGGGCCCCCGCCCCCACCGCACCACATCCCGTCCCGCCGGAAGTTGTACCAGAGGGACGCCCTCACCAGGGACAGTTCCGGCAATTCCCCCCCCCGGAGCCGCCTCGCGGACGGAAAACCGGATGCGGCTCCCGGGCGGGCTGGCTACCGTCCGGGCGTGGCCCACACCTATCCCCCGCTGAACGTCGAAGTCCGCACGCCACGCGTGACGCTGGCCGGCGCGTCCGACGAACTGCTCGAGCGCCTCGTGCCGCTCGTGCGGGCCGGGATCGCCGACGCCGAGCCGTGGCCGTTCGACGACCCGATCTCGTTCTACGCCGACAGTCCCGAGCGCGAGTGGCGCTGGCTGCGCGCCGTCTGGGCGGGCCGCGCCCGCGTGAGCCCGGACGCGTGGCGGCTGTACTTCGCCGTGCTCGTCGACGGCGAACCGGTCGGCATGCAGGACCTGATCGGCAGGAACTTCACCCGGTTCGGCACGGTCTCCAGCTTCTCCTGGCTGGCCCCCGGCAACCGTGGGCAGGGGCTGGGCAAGGAGATGCGGGCGGCGATCCTGCACCTGGCCTTCGCCGGGCTGGGCGCTCGCGAAGCCGGCAGCGACGCCTTCGTCGACAACGAGGCGTCCAACCGCATCTCCCGCGCCCTCGGCTACGAGCCGAACGGCACGGACTGGGACACCCGGCGCGGCGAGCCCGCACGGATCCAGCAGTGGCGCCTCACCCGCGAAGCGTGGCAGAAGCACCGCCGCGACGACATCGAACTCACCGGCACCGCCCAGTGCCTCCCCACCCTGGGCCTGGCCTAGCCCACCCCCCTCCCCCGGACCCACGAACGCCCCCGCCCCGCGGACAATCCCGCAGGCCGGGGGCGCTTCAGCGAAGACGGACTACTTCTTGCCCTGGTTCTTGACCGCCTCGATCGCCGCCGCGGCGGCGTCCGGGTCGAGGTAGCGGCCGCCGGGGGTGAGGGGGCGGAAGTCGGCGTCCAGGTCGTAGGCGAGGGGGATGCCGGTGGGGATGTTGAGGGCGGCGATGTCCGCGTCGGAGATGCCGTCGAGGTGCTTGACGAGGGCGCGCAGGGAGTTGCCGTGGGCGGCGACGAGGACGGTGCGGCCGGCGAGGAGGTCGGGGACGATGCCGTCGTACCAGTACGGCAGCATCCGGTGCACGACGTCCTTGAGGCACTCGGTGCGCGGGCGCAGCTCCGGGGGGATCGTCGCGTAGCGCGCGTCGTCGGACTGGGAGAACTCGGTGCCGTCCTCGAGCGGCGGCGGCGGGGTGTCGTAGGAGCGGCGCCACAGCATGAACTGCTCCTCGCCGAACTCCGCGAGGGTCTGCGCCTTGTCCTTGCCCTGGAGCGCGCCGTAGTGCCGCTCGTTCAGCCGCCAGGAGCGGTGCACCGGGATCCAGTGCCGGTCGGCCGCCTCCAGCGCGAGCTGGGCGGTGCGGATCGCCCGCTTCTGCAGCGAGGTGTGCACGACGTCGGGCAGCAGGCCGGCGTCCTTGAGCAGCTCACCGCCCCGGACCGCCTCCTTCTCTCCCTTGTCGTTGAGGTTCACGTCCACCCAGCCGGTGAACAGGTTCTTCGCGTTCCACTCGCTCTCGCCGTGGCGGAGCAGGATCAGCTTGTACGCAGCAGCAGCAGCCATGCCGCTGAGCCTAATGGAAATGCCGTGGCGTCTCGCGACCCGCCCTGTGTAATCTTCACTCGGCGGATACGGCTATTACAGGGGGCATGGTGGGGACTGCGACACGGGCGCTGCGGGAGACGGTCGGCGGTCTTCCCCGCCAGTTCTGGTGGCTGTGGACCAGCACCCTCATCAACCGGCTCGGCGGCTTCGTCGTCACCTTCCTCGCCCTGTACCTGACCGTGCAGCGCGGCTACTCCGCCTCGTACGCCGGACTGGTCGCCGCGCTCTACGGGCTGGGCGGGGCGGGCGGTGCGGTGCTCGGCGGGGTGCTCGCCGACCGGTTGGGCCGCCGCGGCACCCTGCTGGCCGCGCAGCTCGGCGCGGCGCTGACGACCGCGGTGCTCGGCCTGGTCACCGACCCGCTGGCCATCGCCGGGGTCGCCATGCTGGTCGGCCTGACCAGCAACGCCTCCCGCCCGGCGCTCCAGGCGATGATCGCCGACCTGGTCCCGCCGCAGGACCGGGTACGCGCCTTCGCCCTCAACTACTGGGCGATCAACATCGGGTTCGGCGTCTCCGCCGCCGCGGCCGGCTTCATCGCCGCCGAGGGCTACCTCTGGCTCTTCCTCGGCGACGCCTTCACCACCGCGCTGTGCGCGCTCGTGCTCTTCGCCAAGGCGAAGGAGACCCTCGCCCCCGCCCCCGGTCCTCTCCCCGCCACCACCACGGCGGCGGGACAACCGGCCGCCGCACCGCGACGCACCCCCGCCCTCCGCCTGGTCGACGTCCTGCGCGACCAGCGCTTCATGGCCGTGGTCGGCCTGACCTTCCTGCTCGGCAGCGTGATGCAGCAGGGGTCGTCCACGCTCGCCGTCGACATGGGCGCGCACGGGCTGTCCGCCCGGCAGTACGGCCTGGTCGCCGCGATCAACGGCGTGGTGATCGTCGTCCTGCAGATCCCGGTCACCCGGGCGCTGCGCGCCCGGAACACCGCGGGCCTGCTCGCGGTCGGGTCGCTGCTGCTGTCCTGGGGCTTCGGGCTGACCGTCTTCGCCGGCTCGGTGGGCCTGTACGCGCTGACCGTGGTGGTCTGGACGCTCGGCGAGATCGTGCACGCGCCGGCCTCGATGTCGGTGGTCGCCGACCTCGCGCCGGCCACCGCGCGCGGCCGCTACCAGGGGATGTACACGCTGTCCTGGTCGGCGGCCGCGTTCGCGGGACCGCTGGTCGGCGGCCTGACGCTGGACCTCCTGGGCCGCGGCGCGGTCTGGGCGGGCTGCGCGGTGGTCGGCACGGTCGCCGCCGCGGGCTACTACCTGCTGCTGCGGGTCCGCCCGGCGCCGCTCGCCGTCGCGGGGATCGGTCTCGCCGCCGACACCGGGGCCGGCACCGGGGTCGGCACTGCGGCGCCCGCACCGACGCCCCGCCCCTGAACGCCCCACCGACGCCCCGCCCCTGAGGCCGCCGCCCCCGGCGAAGGGGCGCGGTGGGATTCGACCCGCCGGTGGGGAGGGTCCGGCGGCTAATCGACGCCGTCGCCGGTCAGATGGGCGAACGCGTCCAGATTGCGGGTGGACTCCCCGCGCGACACCCGCCAGGCGTACTCCTTGCGGATCGCCGAGGCGAAGCCCAGCTCCAGCAGTATGTTGAAGGAGCCGTCGGCGTTCTCCACGACGGAGCCGAGCAGCCGGTCGACCTCGGCGGGCGTCACCGCGGCGAGCGGCAGCCGGCCGGTGAGGTAGACGTCGCCGAGCCGGTCGACCGCGTAACCGACGCCGTAGAGCTTGAGGTTGCGCTCCAGCAGCCAGCGGTAGACGGCCTCGTGGTTCTCGTCGGGGCGGCGCACCACGAAGGCGTTGAGGGACAGCGTGTGGCGGCCGACGATCAGCTGGCAGGTGGTGGACAGCTTGCGGGTGCCGGGGAGTTGGACCACGTACGTGCCTGGACGCGGGCATTCCCAGGGCAGTTCGGCCTCGCTGAGCGCCTGCTCGACGGCGCGCGCCGCGTCGTGCGTCGCGTCCGGCACCGGGGCGCCGGACGTCTGCCCGTCGGTGCCCTGCGCCCCGGTGGTCTGTGCCGCGGCCGCCTGCTGCTCACGCATGGGTGCCATGGGGCGATCGTAGGTGACGGCGGTGTTCGGACATCGCCGCGGCGTACACCTCGGCGGTGTCGGCGGCCGCGGTGTCCCAGCCGAAGCCGCGGGCGTGCCGGGCGGCCGCCTCGCCGAGGCTGTCGGACAGGTGGGGATGGTCGAGGAAGCGGCGCAGCGCGGCCGCGTAGTCGTGCGGGTCGTGGCCGGGGACGAGGAAGCCGGTGTGCCCGTCGCGCACCGCGACCGGCAGACCGCCGACGGCAGCGGCCACCACCGGGGTGCCGCACGCCTGCGCCTCTATGGCGACGAGACCGAAGGACTCGCTGTACGACGGCATCACCAGGACGGTCGCCGCCCGGTACCAGTCGGCGAGCCGGTCCTGGTCCACCGGCGGGTGGAAGCGTATGACGTCGCACACGCCGAGCCGGGCGGCCAGCTTGTGCAGCGCCTCGGGCTTGGCCAGGCCGCTGCCGCTCGGGCCGCCGACCACCGGCACGATCAGCCGGTCGCGCAGCGAGGGGTCCTCGTCGAGCAGCACGGCGACCGCCCTGATCAGCACGTCGGGCGCCTTGAGCGGCTGGATGCGGCCGGCGAAGAGCGGGATCACCGCGTCCTGCGGCAGGCCCAGCCGGGCGCGGGCGGCGGCGCGGCCGGGCTCGGGACGGAAACGGTCGAGGTTGACGCCGGGGTGCACGACGGCGACCTTGCCGGGGGCCGCGTCGTAGTGCCTGACCAGCTCGCCGGCCTCTTCCTCGGTGTTGGCGATCAGCCGGTCGGCGGCCGCGACGATCTGCGTCTCGCCGATCACCCGGGCGGCCGGCTCGGGGCAGTCGTCGGTGGCCAGCGAGGCGTTCTTGACCTTGGCCATGGTGTGCATGGCGTGCACCAGCGGCACGCCCCAGCGCTCGGCGGCGAGCCAGCCGACGTGGCCGGACAGCCAGTAGTGGGAGTGCACCAGGTCGTAGTGGCCGGGCCGGTGGTGCGCCCACGCCTGCATGACGCCGTGCGTGAAGGCGCACAGCTGTGCGGGCAGCTCCTCCTTGGCCAGCCCCTCGTACGGGCCCGCGTCCACATGGCGTACGAGCACGCCGGGGGTGATCTCGACGGTGGGCGGCAGGCCGCCCCTGGTCGCGCGGGTGAAGATCTCGACCTCGACGTCGCGCTCGGCCAGCCGCTTGGCCAGTTCCACGATGTACACGTTCATGCCGCCGGCGTCACCGGTGCCGGGCTGGTGCAGAGGTGAGGTGTGCACGCTCAGCATGGCCACCCGCCGCACGCGCCGCCCCACGCTCCACCGCTTGTGGGGGGCGCCGCGCCGCGCGCCGAGCCGGGCCGTGTACTGGGTCACCTTTGCGATTCCTTCCGGCAGCCGAACCCCCGCGGTCAACCATGGTCAACGCCGGAATCTCCCGTTCCATTTCCTTCGGGTGTCCGACGTTGCCGAACCGAAACGTGGCGCCCCGAGGGGCGCGGATGTCCGTCCCCCCGGCTGCGCCCGGCTGCCGGTGGGCTCCGCCCGGGGGTGGACCGGGGGGCGCCGCCGCTGCGGCCGGAGCTTCTGCCGGTGGCTGCGCCCGGCTGCGTACGGGCTCCGCCCGGAGGGGTGCGCCGCTGTTGTGGACGGACCTTCTGCCGGTGCGGGGTTGCTCGCGCCGTTCCCCGCGCCCCTTGGATGCCCCCGCGGGGCACGACCCCCGGGCGCGGGGCCGGCCGAGCGCCGCGAGGCGGACGCATAGGCTCGGGGGATGGGAACGCGGGCGGTCGGGGTGGTGACGCGGGGGACGACCGGGCCGAACCGGCTGCGGCGGATGGACCGGTGGATCGCCGCAGCTCACGGCGGTGCGCTGCGGCGCAGTGGCGACCCGGTGGTGGTCGACCTGGGGTACGGGGCGGCCCCGTGGACCGCGGTGGAGCTGCTCGCGCGGCTGCGCAGGGTGCGCGCGGACGTCCGGGTGGTGGGCGTCGAGATCGACCCGGAGCGGGTCGCCGCGGCGCGGCCGTACGAGAACGAGGGCCTGACCTTCGTGCGCGGCGGCTTCGAGGTGCCGGTGCCGGGACGCCCGGTGCTGATCCGCGCCGCGAACGTGCTGCGGCAGTACGGCGAGGCCGAGGTCGCCGCGGTGTGGGACCTGCTGCGGGCCCGGCTGGCGCCGGACGGGCTGCTCGTCGAGGGCACCTGCGACGAGATCGGCCGCCGCCACGTATGGGTCGCGCTCGGCCCGGAGGGCCCGCGTACGGTCACCTTCGCGACCCGCCTCGGCTCGCTCGACCGCCCGTCCGACCTGGCCGAGCGGCTGCCGAAGGCGCTCATCCACCGCAACGTGCCCGGTGAGCCCGTGCACGCCTTCCTCACCGCGTTCGACCGGGCCTGGGCGAGCGCCGCCCCGCTGTCCGCGCTGGGCGCCCGGCAGCGCTGGATCCGCGCGGTGCGCGACCTGCGGGCGGCCGGCTGGCCGGTCGCCGACGGGCCGGCGCGGTGGCGGCAGGGCGAGGTGACGGTCGCGTGGGCCGCGCTCGCCCCGCGGCGCGAAACATAGCAACTCGGGCGGAAGGGACGGAAGAAGAGGCGTCGCGGGACCGTTCCCACGGTCGGCAGGACCGCAAAAGGGTCCTACCGGGAGCACGGTTGCACCGTTCAAGCGTGACGTTGGTCATGTGCGCTTGCCCACATTGCGGTCGAAATACCGCTCTGGCCACGGCATATGACAGGCGTCGCGCACATCGCGCCCTCCCGTCGCGCCCGTTCCTGCCACTAGGGTCACGGGATGGCCGAGGGGGACGGAAGGAGTCGCTTGATGTCCGCACCAGGACGCGGCACCGAACGGCCCTCTGCCCTCGATACCGGGGCCGAGGGCCTCGAAGTGCTGCCGAGGAGCACGCCCGCCGGGCAGTCTGACGGCCCGGCGGCCGGCACCGCGCCCGCGGCGCCCGCCGCACCCGTACTGCCCCGGCAGCGCACCGAGTCGGGCGACCCGGCCGCGCTCACCCTGCTGGTGGTCGGCGACGACCCGACCGGCGCGTTCACCGCGCCGTACTTCCAGGACGGCGCGGGGCCGCGCATCCGCGTGCTGCGCGCCCGCAACCTCACCGCGGCCGGCCGGCTCCTCACCGACGACGTGCACTGCGTGCTGCTCGACCTGCCCGACGCGCTGGAGAGCCTGCCGCAGGTCGGCCAGATCGCGCCGCGCACCGCCGTCCTCGTCCTCACCGACGGCCCGGACGACTTCCGCGCGGCCGGCGCGGTGGCGGCCGGGGCGCAGGACCACCTGGCGCGCGGCGAGGTCGACGCCTCCGCGGTCACCCGCGCGATGCGCTACGCGATCGAACGCAAGCGGGCCGACCTGGCGCACCGGCAGCTCACCGAGACCAAGCTGCTCGCCCAGGAGAACTCACGGCTGGAGCGCGGCCTGCTGCCGACGCCGCTGCTGGAGGGCGCCACCGGGCTGCGGTTCGCCGCCCGCTACCGGCCGGGGCGCAGCCGCGCGCTGCTCGGCGGCGACTTCTACGACACCGTCCGCACCCCGGACGGCACCGTGCACGCGATGATCGGCGACGTCTGCGGGCACGGCCCGGACGCGGCCGCACTCGGCGTCGAACTGCGCATCGCGTGGCGGGCGTTGACCTTCGCCGGAATCGGCGGCGAGACCCTGCTGCGCACCATGCAGGACGTCTTGGTGCACGAGCGGGCCAACGAGGAGATCTTCGCGACGCTGTGCGTGCTCGACATCGCGCCCGACGGCCGCTCGGCCGGACTGCACCTGGCAGGACATCCGGCGCCGCTGCTGGCCGCGCCGGGCGGGCCGCCGGAGCTGCTGCCGTACGAGGACGGCGGGCCCGCGCTCGGGCTGCTGGACGATGCCTCCTGGGAACGGATCGTCGTGCCGCTGACCGGCGCGTGGAGCCTGCTCCTCTACACCGACGGCCTGATCGAGGGCCGGATCGGGCAGGGCACCCAGCGGCTCGGGCAGGACGGCATGGTGCGGCTCGCCGCACGGCTGCTGGCCGCCGGGCTCGGCGGCGAGGAGCTGCTGGACGCGGCGGTCACCGAGGTGCGGGAGCTGAACGGCGGCGAGCTGACGGACGACCTCGCGGTCGTCCTGCTGGAGCGGCACGGCTGAGCTGCGGCCCTGAGCCGTGGCGCTGAGCCTCAGCCCTGAGCCCTGGCGCCGGGCCGTACCACGCACTGCTTCCGCGGCCAGGGGTGCCGCCCGGCCGCGCCGGGCGCCGCCCCTCCGGTCACCTGCGGCCGTTGTACGGGCCGTAGGGGCCGTCGCTGCTGCTGCCACCGCCTTGGCCCTGGCGCCGCTTGAAGCCGCCGCGGCCGCCGCCCCGTCCCCGGCCGCTGACGCCGCGCACCGCGGGCCGTACGTCGACCATGTACACGATCACGGCGACCAGGCCGATGATCGGCAGGAACGACATGATCGAGAAGAGCTTCATCACCACGGCCGCGATACCCAGGATGATCAGCCAGAACGCCTTGGTGTTCTTGTCCGCGGCCCGGTACGCGTCCTCACGGTGGATCGCCGCGTCCACGAACGCGAAGAGCGCGAAGAGGAAAAGGGCCAGCGAAATCAGCCCGAATACCGTGAAGAACCCCGTGATCAGCACGCCGTCCACCGCCTTTCTGTGCCGTCCGTCGGCTGCCAACGGTACCGGTCTACCCACTCAACGGACCGGGCTCCCCTACGGTGCCCGGTCCGTCGGCGAGTTGACCGTGCGGTCCCCCGCGGGGGCTACTGCGCGGTCTTCTTGGTCGTCGAGGCCCGGCGCGGCGCGGGCTTCTTCGCCGCGGCGGGCTTGACCTGGTCCTTCTGGTCCTGCACGGGCGCGGCGGCCGGGCCCGGCGCGGGCTCCACCTTGGCGGCGATCTCCACCACCTCGTCGGCGGCCTCGCCGCGCCACTGCGCGACCGCGCCCTTGCCGCGCTCGGCCAGCTCGTCGTAGGTCTCGCGGGCCTTCACCGCGTACTCGGCGGCGCGGCCGACGCCCTGCAGCGCGATGCCCTGCACCGACTCGCCGAGCTTGCGCAGGTCCGGGCGCGGGCGCTCCCTCAGCTCCTTCAGGTTCTGGTCGAGGCCGGCGAAGGTCTCGTTCAGCCTGCTCTGCGCGTCCTTGGCCTGGGCGGTCAGCTTGGTCTGCGCGTCCTTGGCCTGCGTGCTGACCCGGGCCTGCACGGTCTTGGGGCCGGTCGCCCGCAGCCTGTCGATGAGGACGGGAACCTCGCGCAGCTTCTCCGCCGCCAGGTCGGCGGTGCCCGCGACCGCGTACAGCGGGGTCGAGTTGCGCAGGCCCTTCACGATGTCATCGGTGATCGTCATGGTCGGTTTCCTCCCGTACGGGGCCGGGCCCCGCCGTTTCGTCTGCTTGTCGCGCTTGCGCGTGGGGGACCGCGACGTCGTCGTCGCCGTCGTCACCCGTGTCCGTGGGCGTGTCCGCGGACGCGGCCGTGGGCGTGTCCGCGGACGCGTCCGCTTCCGCTGCGGCGTTCTCCTTGCGGAAGGACTCGTAGATCTGGATGAGCACCTGCTTCTGGCGCTCGCTGATCGACGGGTCCGTCAGGATCGCCGCGGGCACTTCCAGCTCGTCCCGCTCCCGTGCGTCGAGGATTCCCGCCTGCACGTAGAGGGTCTCGGCCGATATCCGCAGGGCCTTGGCGAGCTGCTGCAGGATGTCGGCGGACGGCTTGCGCAGCCCCCGCTCGATCTGGCTCAGGTACGGATTCGACACGCCTGCCGCATCCGCGAGCTGCCGCAGGCTCAGCTGCGCACTGCGCCGCTGCTCCCGCAGGTACTCCCCGAGCCCACCCACTTTCAGCGCTCCCATGACGACAGCGTGCCTCGCGGTGCTAACTATTGCAAGCACAATGCTTGCAACTGTGCGCGAGCACACATACGACGCCGGTGTGACTGAGCACGATAGGTGTCGTATTTGCACGACAACTGTCGTGCGACCTGCCTTGCCAGACGCGACGGGCTGTCCCCGACCCCAGGCTGAGTGCTCCCGACGTGGCATAGAGGAGCGCGGCAACCGCTTGCCGATCGGGTGACCGACGCCACAAACCCCAGCACAGGACTCAGCCTCACGCGAGCCCAAACACGAGGTGGTGCGCCCATACGCAGCGCTTTTGCTTTCCGTGCGCCAAGTGGGTGCGAATCCGCCCATTGGTGAGCTACGCTCCGTGCACTTCGTTCCGGGATTGGGCCGGGAGTGCCAGGGCTACTGGGGGGCTGGTGCGAAACAGTCTGGTGAGCCATCACCGCATGCGAGGGGGCGCCACAACGCAGAGCGCGTCCCGCCTCTTGGTGATCATGGATGTTTTGGGCTCTCCACTCGCGGGGGACGGTGTGGCGCCGGACGCCGTCAAGGTGGTGCGCTCCTTGACGCGGCTAGTGAAGCTCGACTTCTGGTTGCGATGCCCAGATTTTCTCGCTCACGAACTCTTGACCGAGGTAGAGCAGGAGCGCCAGCCGGCCGGGCCAACGCTGCGTCTGGTGGCCGGCATGATCGGCGGAGTGGCACCCTCGCTTCACCGCTATCCCATGACGAAGTATCTCTATGGCGCCTACGAACGTCCAGACAACGCGCTCGCACTACTGGCATCCCGCAAGCACATCGCCGTGCGGCGCGTCAACGAGAGCAGCTCCAATGCTCGTAGGGATTACTACCTGCTGCCGCGAGGACAGGAAGCAGCTACCGCTCTTCAAGCCGACATCCCCGAGATGATCTGGTACGTGCGCCAGGCACAAGCCATCGGGCTGATACCCGAGGCAGTGACCGGCGGCCGGATGCGCCAGCGGCAATATGAGCACGAGGCATACAAGGCTGTGGCGGCCGGAAAGCTGATCCCCGACATCACCGAAGAAGTAACCCTGCGCGCTCAAGAGCTCTCGGCGCGGCTCGGGCTTACTTGGCCGCCAGATACACAACAGGACGCGGCAGGAGGGGGTCACGGATGACTCAGCAGGATGCGGGCAGGTCCAGCTCGGAGCCGATCGTCGGCGCTGACGACTGGATCGACGACATCGTCCGGCGCAGCGGTTATCAGGAAGCTGAAGTCCGTGGTGCCCTGGCTGTCGAGTCGATCACGCCTCCTACGGGCTGGAGCACTGCACGGCATTCGCTCGCGGTGCGAGGGGTTCATTTCGCCGGTATCAAGCAGTTCCGCGACGGGACTGCCGCACCATTCTCGTTCGCCAAGGCCATCCAACCCGGTGTGACCGGTTTCGGTACGCAGGACGAGAATGACGCGGGCAAGTCGAGCCTGCTCCACATCATCTTGTGGGCAGTGCGGGGGCGGACCGATCTGCAAGACGACGTCAGGCAGTGGCTCCGTGGCGTTCTCGTCGAGGTAACCGTTAACGGCGAACCGATGGCCGTCGTGTTCGGTGTCCACAACCGGCGCCCGCGGGGCAAGGTTCTGCTCTTGGCGCCCGACGCCGATCTTCCCTGGGAGGACCTGAGCCACCTTAGTCACCGGCTCGTGAAGGAGGCATTCGAGGCGAGCGGCGACGCGCCGACCGCCGTACCGGACCTGCTGGAGCAGTTGTGCGAAGCACTGCGCCCGCACGTCCGGCACGAGCTGGCCTCGTTCTCATCGGGCAAGGATCTGGAACGGGTCATGGACGGGATCATGTCGCCGCGCCTTGGCTTCGAGGCCATACCCAGCTGGGGGGCTCGGCGGGACGGGGACCGGATCGACGACGCCGACGGTGCCCTCGGGGTACAAGGCTGGCCTACCTGGAGCGGTGCTCTGCTGATCAGCGACCCAAGTGTCAAGGTCGTACTTGGCGAGGAGCTGTATGCCGCGGTGCGGCTGCTGCAGGTCTATCTGGGCAGCCCCTGGGCTCCGGTAGCAGCCACCGCACAAGCCTTCGGGAGACACCTGGAGAACCGTATCTCGGTGCTAAACCGGCAGGTCAAGCAGGCGAGAACCGCCCACACTGCGAGCCTTGAACAGCTCCAGCGCGAGATTGCGGACATCGATAGAATTCTCGCCGGCTTGCCTGTCCTTGCAGACCCGGAACAGATCCGGCTGCTTGTCGATGCTCTCCAGCGCACCGCAACTGTGTACGCCCATGCCAACGACGCGTGGCTGCAGAGCAGTCAGGCCTACGGTGAAACGTCTCGCCTGCTGGAGTCGACTGAGGCGGACGTGGCCGCGTTGCTGGAGGCCGCCCATACCCGGCGTTTCTGGCACGCGCTGAAGCCGACGTGCTGCCCACGATGCGAAACCGACGTACTGCCCGAGCGGTGGGCAGCCGAAAAGACTGGCCGCTGCTCTCTGTGCGACAGCGACCTTCAGCTAGAGCCCGATCACGAGCCAGAGACAAAGCCGTTGTCGCAGGAAGAGCTGCGCCGCCTCCTGACCGATAACTCCGAGCTCGACCTCGATTCCCTGGACGATCTCTCTCAAGCCAGGCTCGCAGTCTTGCAGCTCACTGACGCAGTGAAGTCGCAGGCGAGCGACATGGACAGCGCGAAGGCCGAACGCGACGTCGCCTACGCTGCCCTGAGCGCAGCCCGCTCCGCCCTGGCCGAGGTCGATACCTTGGCGGCTGAGCAGCGCCGCCTCCTGGAACTAAGCCGGGCACAGTTGGCCGGACAGCTCAGCGAACGCAGTGGTGCACGCATCTCGGACTTTGCTGACCAGGTGACCGCTCTTACGCGTCGGCTGAAGATCGTTCAAGCCGCGGAGACGGCGTCGGTGACACGGCGAAAGGAAGATCAGGACGAGCTACTGGCGCAGGTCAACGACCGGCTCACCTTTATTGGGCAGCACCTCGGTGTGCGGCAACTCACCCGCGCCGAGTTGGACGGCGGAGCGCACATGAAGATCACCAAGGGAGGCACCACAACTCCGTTCAGCAGGGTAAACGACGGGGAGCGGCTGCGCCTGAAGATCGCCGTAGTAGCGGCGCTGCTCCGTGTCGGCCTTGAAGCCGGTGTGACGCGGCATCCAGGGCTGCTCATTCTGGACTCCATCGGCAGAGAAGAGGCCAAACCAGCCGATGTCGCCAGCATGATCAAGGAACTCATCCAACTCACCGAGGACATCCCCGGGCTGCAGGTCATCCTCACTAGCGCACACGGCAGATATCTCCATGAAACCCTCGACGCCGCACACACCTATGTGGTCGAGCCGGGGAACACTCTCTGGTAAGCAGACGAGCCCACGCGAGGATGAGATGAAGTGAGCGACGTATCCGAACGTCTGGAGCAGCTGCGCCAAGCTGGCGAAGAGTTCACTCTGGATGCCTTGGGCGGGTTCGAAGCCATCTGGTCTGCCAGAGAAGCGCTCGTCGTCTCCCCCGACATGCCTGTGCTGATCACCCTCACCCTCGATGAATGGTCCGGTCTGCCCTCCCACGATCAGGCAGCCGAGCTGATCTCTGCGGCAGTCGAGGTGCAGGATGCCTTCGCGCTCGACGACATCGTCGAAGACGTCCTCTCATGCGCCGAAGCTCTTCCCGTCTTGGTCGACCCACTCAGCCGGGTACTAGCGCGCCGCGCCCAGGGCAGGGACGCCGAAGCTGGAATCACGCTCGAAGGGCTCGCCCGGCTGGCCCTGGGCGGCTGGACCAAGCCGCTACGCGTCCTCAGCCAACTCGTCGACCTAGCCGGCGAACTCACGGAGACGACAGCGACCGATGCACCCGATCCCGTCCTAGTCCAACGCCTCGTGCGCTGCCTCGGGGCAGCAGCAGAGCGCTGGGAGCACGAAGAAATTCCCGACGCGCTCAAGAGCCTGCTCCTCTTCGAGGACCATGAAGACGATGTCTGCTTTGAACTGGCCATGGTCCATCTGCACGCCGGCCTCACGCGCTCCACGGTGGAGATGGCCCTGCCGGAGTTGCAGAACGCCCGCGAGTGGCTGAGCCGCTGCAGTAGATACGAAGACCGCTTGGACGCTCGCATCTTCCAGACCTCCCTGGACGCGCTCATCGGCTTCGCATCAGGGCAGAGCGTCGCTGATGTCTCTGTCTCCGAACTCCACACTCTTGTCGGGGAATATCGGCTGACGAGCCTTCAGGAAGAACCGACCTGGCGGCACCCGAGAGCGGACGCCACCGTCGCCTGGGTCCAGCTGGCGGACCGGCTCCACGCCTTGCAGGATCTTGACGATGCCTGGTGGGACCCACCCGCACTGATCTCCGCCATGGCCCAGGTCTACAGCGCTCACCGCACGCTCCACCTGCTGGCACCGCCGGACCTGGCCTACAGCGATGGCGTCCCGACGCCCCAGAACACGGCAGCGTTGCCGCAGCTTCTCCAGCCTCGCCTGGCCAGTGTCCTGACCGCCAGAAGCGACAGCGCACTCTTCCTTGACCGCTGGCTGGCCGTCAACGCCGACAATCCTGACACCAGTGACACCGCCCGCAGTGCCATTCTCGACCTCCGGGAACTGCTGCGCACCGGAGGTGAATCCGACGCCCCAAAAGGCGAGGCCGTAGACATTAGGGCCGCCACCTCAGCCCTTGTCCTGCCTCATGCAGTCGGCATGCGGCTCACTCAGCTTCTCCACGACTATCCCGACCTGGCCCAGGACATCAACGATGCAGGTCAGGTCGTCCTAAGCTCCAGGCATCCTGACCTGAGCGAGTACTTCAACAACACCTTCCAATGTCTCCGCAAAGAGGTCGAGCGCATCACCGGCATCAGCGGGGAGGCCGCGCTACGGGTCGAAGAGGTTCTGCTCTTCCTCATGCGGTACACCCGATGGGCAATCGACGCGGAGACCGGAGGAGCCCTCGGCGAGCCGTTCCTCAGGCCTTTCACGAAGGAAGAAAAGGCACCCGAGGAAGTCGACATGGCCAAAGATCTCGCCAAGCGTGCGTACACGGCCCTCGGCGCCAGTCCCCGCTGGGAGGTAAAGAACATTGGCGCTGGCCGTACCGACATCGTGCTGTTCTACGGTGCGTTCCATCTGGTGATCGAGTGCAAACGGGAACTGGACAACCCATCGATGGACTATCTCGCCAGCCGCTACAGCGTTCAGCCCGCAGAGTACGGCGCCACCGATGTCGCGGTTGGTTTCCTGGTCGTCCTCGAACTCACCGCCAAGACCCGCAAGGCGCAGCTTCACCAGTGCCTCAGCGTCACAGAAGTCCCCCCAGCCGAGCCTGGAGGGCGCCCTCACGCAGTCATCACTGTGCGTATCCAGGGAAACACCCGCTCCCCTTCGTACTCGTCTACTCCCGCTGCCTACCGAACCCGCAGCCGGACAACCGCCACACATCCCTCCTCCGCTCTCCCTGAATGACAACGGCCCACCTTTGAGCTAGCCATGGCGATGCGTTGCACGAGTCGGTTGGTCAGGCCCACGCGAGGTCGTCGTGATCGCCCTCAGCCCTGTAAAGAACGACGAGGAAGGGCTGGATGATTCGTAGAACGCTTCTTCGTAGTGCATCGCCGCCCGAGCGATCACGCCATCATCCCCCCACGTGGGGGAAGATCCATGACTGCTTGCCTGAGCGAGCCTGAGATCCAAGACGGGCGGCGAAGCCACGTGCTCAACGCGAGGTCTTGTCGCCTCAGTTGATGAACCAGCGGCGCCAATCGGTCCCGGGCGTCGATTTGATCGTCAGCATCAAGCAGACTCGCTGCGATATTGAGCGCCGCGCCGGCAGTGAGGCAATCTGCGGGCGGTGCCGTATAGGGCTTGGAGGTCTTCTTCTTGCCGGGAGTGTTGAGCAGGGGCTGGGCACGAGCGATGCGCGCTGAGTGCTCGGCATCGAGGGTGGCGGCCAGACAGGCCGTGCTGGCGTACTCACGGGCGGCAGGCCATGACCGGAAGATCATGGCGACCATGGCACGCAGGTCGGCGAAGTAATGGGCAACAGGTACCAGCAGGCCGGCGCTTCTGGCGTCCTCCGGACCGCTTTCAGTAAGCAAATTCGCAAATCTTCGCTGGAGTTGGATGAGCACGATCAGGGTGGCCGCGTCGGGCATTGCAGGGGCCGGATCAAGCCGGAGCAGGTCGGCTGCGCAAGCAGTACCTGTCATCTGCGACCGCGTGGGTTGCAAGGTGATTCGGCACTGCCACGGGCGCAAGGTGTCGTCGGTGGGTCGAGCAACGGCGTACCCTGTGGCGGCGAACTGGGCGGGCATTGCACAGCTGGGGCACTGGTGCCGGAGGAGGCATTGGTGCCGGAGGCAGAGGAAGTTCACCGGGAGACGCCAGAGCCGCCTCCATGCGCCGCCATGGAGAACCTGAATGGCGGTGCCGTCTCCAGCGAGACACTGCGGGCAGTATCGCGTCGAGCGGCTCAGGACCCACGGGTTGTCGTAGACCATCCGCCCGGGTGTACGGCGTGGCGTGAGCGTGGAGTTCAGTGGCCCGTATCTCGCTCCGAGCGGGGCCAGGAGCAAGTCCCTGACTTCGTCGGGCGACAGCTGTGTGGCACGAGCGAAGCCCGCCAGATGCTCGTCGTTCAGGTGGTGCATGAATCCCAAGGGCATACGGAGGGGCAGGCCGCCGCGTACTGCAATCTCTCCGGGTGTCGTGCCGGCCCTGTGAGCGAGCCGCAGGACGAAGCTCGGAAGGGTCTCGTCGTACAGCGGATCCAAGCTGCGTGGCAAGGGGCGCATGGCTAGCCGTTTCGCGGGCTGCGATCGTACGTATCGGAGCTCTGAACATCCTCTGCGCGTGGCACTACTCCGAGAATTTCCTGCAATGCGGAGGACGTGCCGGATTGGCGGACGAGCTCCGGGAAGGTGCCTGCACGCAACGGGCCTCTGTAGAGCGGTCCTACAGCCATCTCGGTCCATTGCTTCTCGCGACCGTCAAGGATGCGTTCGGCGATCCCCAATACCGCGCCCATGGCCAGTGAAGATTCCGTAGGCGACAGTGAAGAGTTAGCTCCGTAGTATCTCTTCGTTCCGCCAGGTGCACGGCGTCGGCTTCGCCGTCGCTGCTCTACTTCTCGCTCGATAGCCTTAGCCAGGGCAGGCGTCGCCGCGAAGCCGATAGCCTCAGGCCAAGAAGCCATGACCAGGGTAGCCACGACACGCAGGTCGACGAAGTACTGTGCGACCGGGATGGATGTGCCGCAACTGTTGGCCACCTGCGGCCCGTCGTCGGATAGGAGCGCATCGAGACGTTGCTGGAGGGCCAGTAAGAAGCCTTGTGTGTCCGAGTCTGCCGGCATACGAGGAGAGTGAGCGCGGGCGAGGTTCGCCCCACAGACCGCGCGTCGACCGCCTGAGGATGCATCAGAAGCAGTGCCGCGGCACTGTGTCGGGTGAAGCTCTCCCGCACCAGCGCGTGTGATCAGGCCGTTGGACGAGAACTGGCCGGGGGTACGGCACTTGGGGCAGTATCGGCCCAGCAGTTGCTGGTGCCGCGAACATGCGAACATCACAGGTAGACGCCAGGCTCTTTTCCACGCCCCGCCGTACAACTGCCCCAGGAGGTCACTGTCTCCCTTGAGGCATGGCGGGCAGTACTGGGAGGCCCGTATGAAGATCCAGCGGTCGGGTCGGCTTAGCTGTTGCGGATCCGTCCATGGCCGATACCGTCGACTCACGAGTCCGTATCGATGTCCCAAGGGTGCGAGCAGCAGTTGGTCGGCCTCTGCCACGGTCAGCTGCGCTACGCGTGCCGCGCGAACGAGACTTGGCTTGTCCATGTCCGCGAGTTGCCAGGAGGGGACGAAGCCAGGCGTGGCGCTCGTCTCGTCCGTCAATCCCATACGAGCTGCGATTTCGGCTGGGACTGTGCCGTTGTGACATGCAAGGCGGAGGACGAAACCGACGAGGGTCTCGTCGTACAGCGGGTCAAGGCTGCGTGGCAGGGGGCGGTCGATCATGCTTCAGTCGCCGGAGGAGTGCCTCGGTCGTCGTAGACGGTGTTGCGGCCTTTACGCGGCCTCGGGCCTGGTTCCCGCTTCGGAGAGGTGTCGATGTCGGGGATTTCTCCGGCTTCAGCGTCCCGTCCGTCGTCTCGGCCGGAAACGTTGCCCAAGTTGATCGTGATCTCGTCAAGGAGGTCGATAGTCAGGTCCTCCAGGCCACTCTCCATGGCTTTGACCAGTCCGTCCTCGGCCAGCCGTCGCAGGAGACCGACGATTCCATGGGTCCGGCGGTAGAGGTACTCGGACATCTCGCCTTCGGACAATGTGCCCGGCCCAGCGTTGAAGAGGCGGATCTGGTTCTGGTCGACGAACGCTGCGATGCCCACGTCACTGCTGTAGTCGAACGGGTCAAGGTTGATCAGATCGAAGCGGCGTTCCGTCTGGGTCGAGGCATCGGGGTTGTAACTCTTGCCTTTCTTCAGTGGGGCATAGACCCACTGTTTGGTGCGGGGGTCGTGCCAGCCCTCCCTGAGTAGTCCGGAACGAGGAATGTTCACGCCGATGAGGACGAGCGTGACGTCCAGATCCATGAGGCCGCGGATCAGGTCCAGGGTGTCTTGATCGTCTTCCCTGTGCATCTTCAGACGGGTGATGTCGTCGATGATCAGGACAGTGGTAGCGTGCGCCTTGATGGATTCGCGAACGTTACGGATCATCCCTCGCAAATTCTTGCCATAAGGGGCGCCATAGAAGTCGAGGATCGCCTCGCACAGCCCCATCGGGGTTGCTTTGACTGGGGCCTGGCAATAGGTGACCGGCGCGATCAGATCCCGGGTTCCGGGCATCGGCTGAAGGAAGTAGGCACGGTAATTCTCGAACAGATAGCGCCAGGTGTCCTCGAAGTCGGCGGCACTCCGACACGCGGTCTCCGTCTTTCCTTGGTAGCCGCCACCATTGATCATCAGGCCGTCGAGGGTGCTCGGATTTACGCGCATGGAGTTGTTACGGATTCGAGAATGCATCAGTGCAGTAACAGCTGCGCTCATCGGCGTCTCCCCCATGCGCATGTTGACATGCGTGGCCGCTCGATGTAGATCATGCAGTGACTTCTTGCGCGGGCTCATCAGGCGGTACTCGGCCAAGGAAATCTTCTTGACCGGCACGAACAAATCGCGCGTCGTTCGGAACTCCTGCCATCCCTCGTAAGTAGTCCTGTCCGGCCGGGGACCAAAGCGAAGGAACGGGACGGGCTCGTCCGGTGCGTCGGGGAAGCGGTCGCCCATCTCACTCCTCTTCCGTCCTCCGCAGAGAGGATCCATGCGGTTCCGTGAATGGTTCGTCGGGTTCGTTATCGTCTTCTACGATGACGAAAAGATTTCGGCCTCGACGGCTCGATCCGAGTGGAGCGGGCTCCGATGGCTGCGGGGGCCCAACCGCCTCGCGCCGTCGACGCCGATGGGCGTCAAGGCTCCGTGCGGCCTGCCGAGCTCGTTCGCGCGATGGCGGCTCCGTTTGGAGCGCACCAGCGGTGACCAGCAGCGGCGACTCATCCTCTTCCTGGGTCTGTTGCGGCCGGTCCGCAGCAGCTGCCCGGGCCTGGGTGATCTCCCGCGCATGCTGCGTCCGCTGGGACTTGGTCAGCTGGGACGGCCACTTCTCGACCGGATCGACGGCCCCAAGCATCTTCAGGAGGATGGGGACAAGGTCGCTGTCGGAGCGCGGCTTGAGACCTGCTTCCCGTACCCGGGTGAGGAGTTCCTCGACCCTGGCGTCCCCGAAGGCCGGCATCTCTCCCTCCGGCGGCAGACCCGTCCAGCGCAGTTCGTGCCATTCATGGGTGCCGGGATCCTGGAAGTACACCACCCGCCGGTCGCGAGGCTCGCGGTGGATGACCCACTGCTGTTTGTAGCGTCCGCCTCGGGCGGAGCGCAGGTTGGGCTGGTGCAGCAACTCAGCATCGTAGTAGAGGCCCTTGACCTTCACGCCTCGCCGGTAGATCCGCTTCACATGATGCTCGGGCAGGAAGCGGTAGTACGTCTCCGGGGACGGGATATTCAGGTCAAAGCCCTCCTGGGCGAAGGAGGCGGCGAACAGGGTGTTGGGGCTGTGGTCGCCGCCGGGATCCCAGCTGGGCGCGAACTCGCCGAGCCTCCGGTTCTGCCAGACCTTCACGACCCAGGTCGCGATGAAGTGTTCCATCTCGGCCAGGGTCAGCACCCCGTCGCCCTCCGGGTCCGCGCCGCGGTCAGAGACGTCAACCCCTGTGTAGCCAGCTAGCTTCTCGAACACCAGTGAGCGGATACTGCCGAAGACGCGCTCCACCGCGCTCTTGTCCTGCGGGCGCAGCACGCGCGCCGGAAGGATCCGGCAGCCCATCGCCTCTTGGACATCCACCAGATGGTGATTGCGGTAGACGGAACCGTGGTCGGAGGTGACGGTCTCGGGGGTGAAGAACGGCAGCCCGGCCACTTCGTAGCCGGCGAACTCGGAGACCATGGCGGCCGGCAGCCCCGGGTAGGGCCATTCCATGTCCTCGTCCCACTCCTCCCGCATGGGCAACGGCAGCATGACGTCGCGCAGCACCATCGCAACGTCCACCGAGGAGTCCGACACCAGCGTGAGCCGGAACGCGCAGATGGAGTGGGTGTAGACGTCCAGCGCCAAAGTGAGGTGGACGGTGATCGGGTCACCGAAAACGTTCTCGCGGACCATCACCGGCAGGATCGTCGTGTCCAGCGCGACGACCTGGCCGGGGCGGGTCACGAGCACATGCCCATTCTTGGTGGGCAGTTCGGCCGAGCGCTCGTACTTCTGTCGGGCGCCGCCCGGCCCGAACCAGTCCTTCCACACCCGCAGCAGCGTGTGGTAGCTGGGGACCTCGATCTTCTCGCTCTCGTCCCCATCCTCGTCTTCGTTCTCGAAGGTCTCCCGCACATAGCGACGGATCATGATCTCGCGGGTGCGTGCGCTCACCCGGGACCGGTGATGCTGCGTCTCCGCCCTCACCGCGAAGATCGCCTCGCGGACCTCCTCGCTGACGCTCGGATGTCCCCCGCTCGCCCGCAGCCACCGGTGATCGGCGCAGCCCACGATCCCGTACTTCCTGCGCCGGCGCTCCCACCGCTCCAAGGTGCGCACCCCGACATGCGCGATGCCCAGGAGCAACTTGGCTTCCTCAGGCCGCAGCACCGACAATTCCAGGGCCTTCGCTACCCGCCGCTCGGTCAGCGTCGTTCTGTCCGGGTCGAACTCAGGACGCGGCTCCCCCGGCTCAGGACGGAACGGATCGCCGCTGCGAAAACCGCAGTTGACCTCCATCAGATGCGCGAAGCGCTGTTCCATCAAGGGCCGCTTCTCCGGCTTCACATCGCTCCATGAAGCCGCCTGCCGCCCCCGGTTCGCCCCCTCCGCCGCTGTCCGCGACGACGACCGGCACTTCGGATGGTTGACCAGGAAGCGGAAGCTCACCCGCTGCCGATCGCCGTCCGACCGCACCAGATGCACCCTCCCCAGATGTGGCTCTTGCCGCTCGACTAGCCACTCCACCTCGTCGAGCACCACACCCGCACCGGGCGAGAGATCCAGAGCTGCCGCCCCCATCATGAAACGCCTCCCGCCCGCACCACCCGCGACCTATCCGACAGCGGCTGTGCAAGGTCGATGCCGAGCCTGCGGTGCCACAGCAGGTGCAGCAACTGCGCCCTGGCTACCGGCCAATACGTTTGCGCGGCTGCCAACTCCCCGAAGGTCAAGCTTCCTTCGGCCTGAGCGAGCAGACGGGGCTGCATCCCGAGCACGTCGCGCGTCGGACGGCGTTTTCCGTACATCGCACCGAGCGTGGACCGCACATGTGGACGCCACTCGGCCGCGACCGCGTAGTGCCATCCGCAGACCAACGCCACCTCTTCAGCGGCCGCGAAGGACTCCAGATCCTCGTCCTCGATCAGGTCTCGGGGCCGTACGTCGATCAGCCAAGTCCCCGCCCTTGTGATCGCAAAGAAGTCCGGGGTGTGGTTGCGCCACTTCTTTGCCGTGTTGAATCGGATGCGCAGCGGCTGCGACAGCACTTCCACCAGGTCACCGGCGAAATCAAGGGCCACCAGCAGTTGGTCCTCTTCGAGGCTCTCGAACCCGTGCAGCCGCCCCGTCGAAACCAGGGACTCCAGGCCTGGCCTGTGCCGCTGCTCCCGTCGCCAGGTGAACCCTCGCATCGGCCCACGGCTCGCCACCGGTACCTGCTCCAGGTGGCGTACTGCCCCTGTCACCTCATCGCCGGCGTACTTCCACGTCGCCGTCCACCGATCCGGCCAGCCACCGGACAGATCCAGGCCATCCCGCCCCGCGTCCAGCGAGACCGGGACCAGCAGTTCCGTCCACGTACAGCGGTGGGACCACATCGAGCCCCGGCTATCGCTCATGACCCCAGGTAAGCGGCGCGTTTCCCGTCGTAGGGAGTGGTCTTCGAAGTTGGCGACAACTTGCCTGCAAAGAGCACAGGGCACGTCAACATTGATGCGAATTCGGCGACAGATGTCGTGCTCAGTGCTTCAGAAAGGCCAGGTCGAGATGGAAGGTTGACGACAACTACCGCGCTCAGTCTCAGCCGGCGCGCTCCCGCGGCGGGAGGCGGCCGGGGCAGGCCGGGCGTGGTGCGGGGTACGCCTCAGGAGGTGGGGGCCTGCGGATCGGCGGCGGACGGCGGCCGGGCCGTGGCGTGGAGGACCTCGCGGGCCTGCTGGGCGGCGCGGGCGAGGCTTTCCGCCACGAAGTCGAGGAAGCGGGCGACGTTCTCCAGGCGGACGGCGGCCGGGGTGCCGGAGACGAGGACGCCGACGCCCTGCCGTGAGATCTCGGCCTGCTGGGTGAGGGCCTCGACGCTGGCGATCATCGACTGGTACCAGAGGTTCTCGTCGATCACGTAGCGCTCGCGGCGGCGCTCGTCGCGCTCCCTGCGGACCAGGGCCTGGCCCTCCAGGAAGGCGATCGACTTGGAGACGGACGCCGGGCTGACCTGGAGGCGCTGGACGAGCTCGGCGGCGGTCATGCTGCCGGAATCGGTGGTGAGCAGGCAGACCATCACCCGCGCCATCATCTTGTTCGACAGGCCCGACTGCATCATGACGGTGGTGAACCGCTCCTCGTACGCCGCCAGCGCCTCGGGGTCGCGTCCGTGCGGCAGGGCGGCCGGGCCGGCCTCCCGGGACGGCGCCGCCTTGCGCCGGTGGGTGCGGCCCTCGGTGGCGCGGTGCGCCACCTCCGCGCGGTAGCCGACCGGGCCGCCGTTGCGCATCACCTCGCGCGTGACGGTCGAGGTCGGACGCTCCAGCCGGCGGGCGATCTCGGCGTAGGGGAGGTTGTCGGCCAGCCCCAGCGCGATCTGCTGGCGGTCCTTCTGGGTGAGCCTGCCTCCCGGCATCGTGCCCTCCTTCGTGCGTTCCCCGATGCCGCCAGCATAGCGTTCACCCTCATCCCATTGCAACATCCGCGCGACGGTCAGTTGCATTCCGTTCAGGACCATCGCAACGAATTAGCGCCACTGAGCTGGACAGATGCGATTGCTATGCAACAAGTACGTTGCCAATATTGCGAACGCAACGTAGCTTTTCCTTCATCGGAAACAGCAACCCGCAGGGAGCACACCATGCAGAAGTTCGACACCCCCGCCCCGATCGCCGCCGCCCTCGACATCCCCTCCGGCCGGGTCCAGATCATCGCCGCCGAGCGCACCGACACCGCGGTCGAGATCCGCCCCGCGAAGCCCTCCAGGAGCCGCGACGTGAAGGCCGCCGAGCAGACCACCGTGGCGTACGCCGACGGGGTCCTGCGGATCGAGGCGCCGGCGAAGAACCAGTACCTCGGCCCCTCCGGGTCCATCGAGGTGACCGTCCAGCTGCCCGCCGGCTCGCGGGTCGAGGTGAAGGCGGCCAGCACCGAGTTCCGGGCCGTCGGCCGCCTCGGCGACATCGCCTTCGACGGCGCGTACCAGCAGATCAAGATCGACGAGGCCGCGAGCCTCCGCCTCACCGCGGTCGACGGCGACGTCGAGGTCGGCCGGCTCAACGGTCCCGCGGAGATCAGCACCGCGAGGGGCGACATCCGGATCGCCGAGGCGGTACGCGGCAAGGTCGTGCTGCGCACCCAGATGGGCGACATCTCGGTCGCCGCCGCCTCGGGCGTCTCGGCCTCCCTGGACGCCGGCACCTCCCGCGGCCGCGTCAGCAACGACCTCAAGAACGACGGCGCCGCCGAACTCGACATCCACGCGACCACCACCTCGGGCGACATCGCCGCCCGCAGCCTGTGACCCCTCCGGCCCCTCTGCCCCTTTGCCCCCTGGCCGCCAGACCCGCGGACCCGCAGCCCCGCAACCCCTCAGCCCCGTGCCCCGCAGCCCTTCGAAGGAGCCTCCATCCATGACCAGCTTGGCGATCGCGGCGAACGGGCTGCGCAAGTCGTACGGCGACAAGGTCGTCCTCGACGGCGTCGACCTGAGCGTGCCCGAAGGAACGATCTTCGCCCTGCTCGGGCCGAACGGCGCCGGCAAGACCACCGCCGTGAAGATCCTTTCCACCCTCGTCTCCGCCGACGGCGGCCAGGCCCGGGGGGGGGGGGCCCCCCCGGGGGGCCCCCCCCCCCC